>JAHDGP010000009.1 GCA_020627525.1 Bacteroidota bacterium | reverse complement strand
CATAACATTAGCGCCATTATACTGTCAGCCCTTCAGGCTTTTTAGAGATCTATTACTTAACTAAACAACATTGATTGAAGCATTGAGTCATTAATTACATTACAACATTGAATCATTAATTTTTATTCTTGCATTCTCGCATTACTACAAGCTTTGAAGCTCTTTAAAAAGTTTTACAATTTCCTCTGGTGGTGTCTGATTGTCATTTTTGTATTTAAAATAATCCTCAAACAATTCGTCAATACTCTTTGTCAAATCTATTTCCAAAACATCGTCTTGATCTCGGTTTAACTCTGAGCGCAACTTTAAATTTAAGCGAACAATATTATCGTGAACTGCATACAACTTTTTCCGATCTGTTCCTGCTAAATATTCATCCGTAACAATTGTCAACTCCAACAAACAATCTTGATTATTTTCCAACCACTCAACTGCATCCTCCACTGACTCAAACTCTTTGCGAACCAAGGGCAAACCTTTTTCTAATTCGACTCTCTTGTATTCAATAGGTTTATTTTTTTCTGCCTCTAAAATCACCACATACTTGGTTTGTCCAGCCTCTGCAAAACTATAAGCCAAAGGGCTACTACTGTATAAAACAGGACCTTGAGCACCTTTCAGCTCTTGGTATTTATGCAAATGTCCAAGTGCTGTATACTGAATTTGTTTAGGAATGTCTTTTGTAAAAATTGCGCTAGCACCACCTACCAATATTGTTTTTTCACCTTCTGGCTCTTCCATCTTGTCTTTGTTATTTTCAGCAAAAAACAAATGTGCCACCAACATATTTATGCCCTTCTCATCACAATATTCATCTGCTAACTTTTTCCAGTTCTCTTTTAACAATGCTCTCAATTCTGCCTCTTGATCATCTACTCCCAAATATTTTCTCAAACGCAATTCGTTTGCATAAGGCGTGAGCAGTAAACGCAATTTATCATCACAATTCGGATGTTCTATTTCTACAAATCCAGGTTCGGATCGAATTACTTTTATTCCACTTTCCAATTCAAAAGGTTTCACTGCTGAATCTGGAAATCCAAGCAAAATTATACCGCACTCTTTAGCCAAAGGGTCAGGTGCTTCAATCCGTTCTGGTGAATCGTGATTTCCAGCAATTGCTACCACAATTCTATTGCCATTATTACTCAAATGTTTTAGCGTTTTATAGAACAATTCTACCGCCTCAGTTGAAGGATTAAATTGATCATACAAATCACCTGCAATTATTACAACATCAACCGCTTCTTTATCTGCAATGGAACATATTTCTTCCATCACTTCCTTTTGCTCTGGCAATCGAGCAAACATATCTAATTTTTTTCCAAGGTGCCAGTCGGCTGTATGTAGTATTTTCATCCAAATAAAATTTCACAAAAGTTCACAGTTCTGTAAAATACGAAGATAAGGAATGTAGCATTACTGACAAATTTCATTTTTACAATCACTGATCAAATATAATTGATAATCCCAATTTAAAAACCAACAACTTGTAATTGAAAGTGTTGATAACTAGTATTTTGCAAAAATTAGAAATACAAGTCAAATGGATCTTATCACTTAGCATATTATTGGTAATAAAGCGCTTTCAAACCTCATTTTAGCGATCAACAATAGAATTCTAATATATTCAAAAAAATATTCTTTGTTAATAATGAGTTATCTTTGTCTAAAAGTATTGTCTTAAGCAAAATTATTAAGCTAACCTTCGACCTTATGAAACAAATATGCATTGTTTTAACGTTTATTCTTATAACGATTTCAAGTAATATGATGGCAAAAGAAGTTCAACAAATAAATAGTACAGAAACTTTAACTGAGGAAAGTGATTTGAAAATTAATTATAACCTCACCTTTCCTGCTCCACATACGCATTATGTGGAAGTTGAAATGACTATTGATAATATAGATCAGGATGTACTTGATCTTAAAATGGCGGTTTGGACGCCTGGCTCTTATCTGATAAGAGAATTTCCTAAAAATATAGATTCTTTTGAAGCAGCAAGCAGTGGAAAAGATGTTGCTCACAAAAAAATAAGCAAAAATACTTGGCAGATTAATACCAAAGGCATCAACTCATTAACTGTAAATTACAATGTTTACTGTTTTGAGCTTTCGGTAAGAACCAGCTTTATTGACGATGATAAGGCTTATATGAATGGAACCAGTATTTTTATGTTTCCTGACAAAGGATTGGCTTTGCCATCTACAGTAACCATTGAGCCTAAACCTGAATGGAAGCAAATTTCTACCAGCTTAAAAACTGATGGAAACAAATGGACACGTACTGCTCCCAACTACGATATTCTGTTTGATTCCCCGATCTTAATTGGAAATCAACAAATTTTTGAATTTACAGCTCAGGGCATTCCGCATTACCTTGCCATAGATGGTATTGGAAATTACGATGCAGAGCAAATGCAAAAAGACTTTGTCAAAATCATTGACATTGAAACAGAATTGTTTGGCGACAACCCTTGTGATGATTATACTTTCATTGTTTTAAGTACTGAGAAAAGTTATGGTGGTTTAGAGCACCTGAACTCTTCTAGTATGATTTACCCGCGTTGGAACTTTCAACCATACAGCAATTATGTTCGCTTTTTGAGTCTAATTGCACATGAGTATTTCCACCTTTGGAATGTAAAAAGAATTCGTCCTGCCGCTTTGGGTCCATTTGATTACGAATCGGAAAACTACACCAACTTGCTTTGGGTAGCGGAAGGATTTACGAGCTATTATGACGAATATTTATTGCAAAGAGCTGGTTTTATCGACTCTAAAGAGTATTTTAAAATGATTGAATCGGTGTTCAATTATTGTGAAAATACACCAGGAAGAAAAGTACAATCTTTGGCAGATGCTAGTTTTGATGCTTGGATTAAATATTATCGTAAAAATGAAAACAGTGACAACTGTTGCGTTTCTTATTACCAAAAAGGTGCGGGAGTAGCAGTGCTTTTAGACCTTGCTATCAGAAATGAAACAAATGGAGAAAAGAGCTTGGATGATGTGATGCGTTATATGTATGAGAAGTTCTACAAGCAAGAAGGACGTGGCTTTACTGATGAAGAAATGCAGGAAACCATTCTTGAAGTGGTAGGAACGCCTTGTACTGAATTTTTCACCAACTACATTCACGGCACAGACGACTTGGATTATAATAAATATTTGGGTTATGCTGGTTTGAAATTAGAGGATAAAAACCTTGACAATAAAAACACTTATTTAGGTGTAAATACAAAAGCAAATGACGATGGTCAATTGATCATTACTTCGGTTGACAGCGAAGGGGCTGCCTATGAAGCAGGTCTAAATGTTGACGATGAAATCATTGCGGTAAATGGATTTAGAATCAACAGTGGTAATTTTGGTAAATTTATTAAGATGAATAAACCTGGGGATGAGGTTGAATTTATGGTCAGTCGTGCTGGCTTGGTGCGTAAGTTTACTGCTAAGTTGATTTCCAACCCTAAGTCAAATTTCCAGATCGTTAAAAATGACAAAGCTACTAAGAAGCAAAAAGACATTTACAAAGATTGGTTGAATGAGGATTTTTAAAAACAAATTTTAGCAAATAAAAAAGCCCAATCAAAACAAGTTTTGATTGGGCTTTTTTATTTTACGATCATCTCATTTTTTACCTAACCTTTACCTTCAACATTATAACATCTTCTTTCGGACGATCAAGATTATTGACTTCCGTCTCAGCAATTTTTTCAACAATTTCCAATCCTTTTATCACTTCGCCATAAACCGTATAGTTTTGATCTAAGAAAGGCGTACCACCAATTGTTTTGTAATCATCTCTTTGCTGTTCTGTATATTCTATTTTGTTTGCTTGCTCCAACTGATCCAATTCTTGATCAGTCACCGTTTTCCCAACAACAATATAAAATTGACAACTAGAAGATGCTTTTTTAGGATTTCCTCTGTCGCCTGTTCTTGCCGCTGCCAAAGCACCTTTTTTGTGGTACAGTTTTTTATTGAACTCCGCAGGAACAGTATAATCCAATCCACCACTACCCAATCGTTGATCAGGTTTGGCGTTTTTAGAATCAGGGTCACCTCCTTGAACCATAAATTCAGGAATCACTCTATGGAATATGGTTCCATTATAAAATCCTTCTTTGGCCAATTTTACAAAATTGTCTCGATGTTGAGGCGTTTCATTATACAATTTTAATTTAACCTTTCCGTAGTTCGTTTTTATAATAACTTTTCGTTCCTTTTGGGCTGAGATGGTACCAAAGGCAATCACCAACAGTACCAGGGTACATATTAATCTTTTCATATTCTACTTATAATTGATTTAAGTCCTGCTTTTTGTTTAGATAGATTACATACCTAATAGACACTACCATTTTAAATGAATCTATAAAATACATATACACTTACAACTCTATTTACCTACGAGGCTAAAAATGTATAGGACATTTAATAAATATGTAATTCATTTATTTTCTATATTGAACGTTCAAAAAAATAAATAAAAAAAGGGATAGCCAAGTAGACTATCCCCAACATTTTTTTTTGTTTAATATTATTCATTAACCAACTTTACAGTCATTTTAACATCATCCAAAGGTCTGTCAGTTCTGTCTTTTTGAACCAAACCAATTTTTTCAGCTATTTCCATTCCTTCAATTACTTCACCAAAAACAGTATAGTTACCATCCAAAAATGGTACGCCACCTTCTGTTTTATAAACCTCTTTTTGAGCGGCTGTAATGGTACGATTTGTCAACCTTTTCTCTGTTTGCTCCAATTCAGCATCGGTATATACTTTTCCAGTAACAATGTAAAACTGACTGCCTGAAGATTTTTTCTCTGGATTTTGTTGATCTCCCTGTCTAGCAGCAGCTAAAGCACCTTTTTTGTGAAATAAATCTGGTGAAAATTCAGCTGGAACCTTGTAATTTGGTCCGCCTTGACCCAATCTTGCTCCAGCCGCAGCTCCTTTAGAATCAGGATCGCCTCCTTGAACCATAAATTGTGGGATTACTCTATGAAACAAAGTACCATCGTAATATCCTTCTTTTGCCAATTTGACGAAATTATCTCTGTGTTGAGGGGTTTCATTGTATAATTTAACTTTGATATCTCCTAAATCTGTAGAAATAACAGCTAATTGTTCCTTCTCACTACAAGACGTCATAAATATCATTGCAAATAATCCAACAAGGAAAATAATTTTTTTCATTCTAACAGGAATTTTAATTTATGTAATTTATTATTTGTTTTTTTAAAATTTTTTCTTGATCGCCCAATCCTTTGGGCATTTCTTTGGTTGTTTGTTCATAATGCGGCCATCCATCTTCATCCAAACCGATATAATTGTAATATCCCTCATTACTCAAAAGCTTACAAACAGCTATATGCATTAGGTCTTGCTTCTCTTCTTTGGTAAATTTCTTATGGATTTGCCCTAATTCTTGCACACCTATAAGAAAAAGCAATGATTGAAGGTCGGGTTTTTTTCCAAACTCACTCTTTAGTTTGAACAACAACCTTTGCCAATTCAGCTCTAATTCCTTATCTATTTCGCTCATTCTACGACAAATATAAGAAAATGGCTACCTATAAATAACATAAAACACCCATTCTATTTAGGAATAATTAAATTCGTCAAACCCTTCATTTTAATTTTACGTAACAAAAGCCTATCTTTGCGAACTATTTTTTGTTATAAACAGTAGAAATTAAACTACTATGGCTATTATTAGTGAAATCAGAAAACGCGTTGGATTACTCGTTTTAATTATTGCATTGGCAATATTATCCTTTTTATTAATGGATGTATTTTCGGGTCCTGGAGGTGGTTTAGGTGCAAACACTGCTCCTACAGCTGGCTCTGTTAATGGTACTGAAATCAATTACCAGGCTTATCAGGATAGATTGCAGAAAGCAATATCCAGTCAGCAGAGAGTTAATCCCAATATGACTGACCAGCAACGTCTTCAAGTTGAAGAGCAAGCTTGGGATGGTTATGTAAAGGAAGTTCTTGCTGAACAGCAATACGAACAATTAGGATTATCGGTACCAAAAGAAGAAGTTAGAAGCTTATTTTTTGGTGACAACCCTCATCCTTCTTTAAAAGCTGAAAAAACTTTCCAAAATGCTCAGGGGGTTTATGATCCTGATTTGGTGAGACAATATGAAACAACGCTTGCTGAACCAGTAGAAGGTGTCAATCAAAGGCAATTACAGGATTCAAGAACTCAGTGGAAGACTTTTAAAAACTTCTTGGTTAATGACCAAAAAAGAAAAAAGTACAGTAACCTGGTTAAAAAAGCAGTTTACGTTCCAAATTGGTTTGCTGAGACAAACAATGAATTTACAGGTCGTAAATCGAATATCAGTTACGTAATGGTTCCTTATACCAATGTAGATGATGCTTCTGTAAACTTATCTGATGGCGATATTACAAGCTTTATCCAAGCTAATGCTAAACAGTACAAACAAGAAGCTAATACAGATATTGAATTTATCAGTATCCCAATAGAGCCTTCAGCTGCTGATCTTCAAAATGCTTCTGATCAAGTTACACAACGTATGGCGGAGTTTGGATCAACAAATGATATTAATTCTTTTGTAAACTTGTATTCAGATACACCATATACAAACCAATTTGCTAGAAGAGAAAATTTACCTTCTTCTATTCAAAATGAAGCAATGAATGCTCCTGTTGGTCAAGTAATGGGTCCTTATGAAAATGAAAATCAATACTTGTCTTATAAAATTGTTGAAAAATCTTTCGTTGCGGATTCTGTAAACACTGCTCATATTTTGATTAGAGTAAATCAAGGAGAAAATCCTGCAATTGCTAAAGGTAAAATTGACAGTCTATACAATCTTGCAATTGGTGGAGCTGATTTTGAAGAATTAGCTGTTAACAACTCTCAAGATCAATCGAACGCTGCTAACGGTGGTAGTTTGGGTTGGGTAAAACCTGGACAAATGGTTAAAGAATTTAATGATGCAGTATTTAATTCAAATGAAGGAGATATTTCTACTGTTCAAACTCAGTTTGGATGGCATTTAGTTAAAATCAACAATTCATTTAAAAATATTCCTGCTGTTAAAATTGCTTATTTAACAAAAGACATTCTTGCAAGTACAGAAACAGGCAATGCACTATATGCACAGGCAAATGAATTTGCTGGTAGATACAGAACATTAGAAGATTTTAGAGCTGGCGCCAATGAAAAAGGTTATGCTGTTAAATCTGCAAATGGTTTATCGAAAAATGCATTTAACATTGATGGAATTGGTGCTACTAATGATATTTCTAGTTGGGCATTTTCAAGTAATGCTGGTGATGTTTCTAAAGTATTTATTTTAGATGATAAATATGTTGTAGCTGCTGTTGTAAACAAAAACGCTGCTGGAACACCAACTGCTGCCAATGCGTCTACTGCTTTGAGATCTAAAGTAATGAATATGAAAAAAGCTGAAAGCATCATTAGTGGTATTGGTGGTAATACAGATTTAAATAGTATTGCAAGTGCAAATGGTCAATCAGTTGAAAATGCTGAAAACGTTTCATTCTCGGGAATTAACTCTGCTTTGAATGATGAACCTAAAGTTAGAGCGGCTGTTGCTTCTTTGGCTGCTGGCGCAACTTCTAAGCCTATTGCTGGTGAAAAAGGTGTTTATGTGGTAAATGTTTTAAATGTAGTTGATCCTGGAACAGATGCTATTGCTTCAGTAAAAACCTCTCAAACAAATCTTCAAAGAAACAAAGTAGATATTGGTTTGATGGATGCTGTTAAAAATGCTTCTGATGTAGAAGATATCAGGTATCAATTTAGAGCTAGATAATAAATAAAATAGTTTTTTTAAAGAAGCTCAGTCTCTCAAAGGGCTGGGCTTTTTTTATGTAATAAAGTTTTAAGCGAACAACAATGGAAGGAAAAATTAAAATATACAACTCACTTAATAGAAAGAAAGAAGTTTTTGAACCACTAAATTATCCAAATGTTGGAATGTATGTTTGTGGTCCAACTGTCTACTCTGATGTGCATTTAGGAAATGTAAGATCTTTTATTTCCTTTGATATTGTTTATCGCTATTTGACCTATACTGGACACAAAGTTCGCTATGTGAGAAACATCACTGATGTTGGACACTTGGTTGGCGATGCTGATGCTGGGGAAGACAAAATTGCGAAAAAAGCAAAATTGGAAAACCTTGAACCAATGGAAATTGTTCAAAAATACACCAATGGTTTTAGAGATGTAATGAAAATTTACAATGCCATTCCACCAAGTATTGAACCTACTGCTACAGGACACATCATTGAGCAGATTCAAATGGTACAACGCATCATAGCTAATGGTTATGGCTATGAAGTTAATGGCTCTGTCTATTTTGATGTTGAAAAATACAATAAGGATCACGACTACGGAAAACTATCTGGTAGAAAAATTGAAGATTTACTATCCAATACAAGAGCAGAGTTGGAAGGGCAAAGTGATAAACGCAACCCAATGGATTTTGCTATTTGGAAGAAAGCAGAAAAAGGACATATTATGCGCTGGGACTCTCCGTGGGGATTAGGTTTTCCAGGATGGCATTTAGAGTGTTCTGTTATGAGCACAAAATACCTGGGTGAAACGTTTGACATTCACGGTGGTGGAATGGATTTGTTGTTCCCACATCACGAGTGTGAGATCGCTCAGTCGGTTGCGGCCGATGGATCGGACCCTGTTCGCTACTGGATGCACGGCAACATGTTAACTGTTAACGGAACTAAAATGAGTAAGTCTTTGAACAATTCTTTTTTACCACATGAGTTAATAAATGGTGATCACGAATTGTTAGACAAAGGCTACAGTCCAATGACTACTCGCTTCTTTATGTTGCAATCGCATTATGCAAGCACGCTTGATTTTTCAAACGAGGCTTTGCAAGCAGCTGAAAAGGGTTTCCAACGTTTGATGAATGCTGTTCAATTGTTAAATAAGTTAGCGCATTCTGGCAACAATGATAAAGCAAATGAAGCGGAGATTAATGAAGTGAAAGGGATTTGTAAGCAAGCTTTTGAGCATATGAATGACGATTTTAGTACACCTCAAGCCATTGCTCGTTTATTTGATTTATCTAAAAAAATTAATTCTTATCACGAAAAAATAATTGATCTTAACAGCTTAGACCAAGAGACTTTTGAGTATCTTAAATCAACATTCAACAGTTTCATTTTTGACATTTTAGGCTTAAAAGATGAAAGTGCTTCTGATGGTAGTGAATTGCTTGGTGGTTTGATGGATTTGGTTTTGGATATGAGAAAAGCTGCCAGAACCAATAAAGACTGGACAACATCAGACAAAATTAGAGATGCACTAAATGCTTTGAATGTTGTTGTGAAAGATGGGAAAGAAGGCACCACTTGGAGTACCAACTAATTTTAATTGAAATAATCTTAGCCATTAAATATGAAAAACAAATTTCTAAATATAGTACTGATTGCAATAATTGTAATGACTTGGACAGCTTGTCAGCAAGATGGTGCAACAACTACTAAACCTAAGCCATCTAAATCAGGACAACAAACAGCTCCTTCAAAACCGAAAGTGAATTATCCAAAATTTGATGAGACCTCTGCTTACAATCATATACAAAAACAAGTGGATTTTGGTCCTCGTGTACCAGGCACACCTGAACATAAAATGTGTGCAGATTGGTTAAAAGAGGAAATGAGTTTGACAGCTGATAAGGTCATTGTGCAAGAGGCTAAACTTACTGTATTTGATGGTAAGCAAGTTCCAATGTACAATGTAATCAGCAGTTATAACCCCAGTAGTAAAAATAGAATAATGCTTTCGGCACATTGGGATACAAGACCATTTGCTGATCAGGATGCAGATGAATCTAAAGCTGATCAACCCATTCAAGGGGCCAACGATGGTGCTAGTGGTGTTGGTGTGTTAATCGCTCTTGGTGAGAGCTTAAAAGCCAACCCGCTTAAAAATATCGGAGTCGATATTGTATTCTGGGATGTTGAAGATTATGGCAAAGGAGAAGCTGAAACGTATTGCCTAGGTAGTCAACATTGGTCAAACAATAAGCACAATCCCAGCTATAGGGCTAAATATGGTATTTTACTAGATATGGTTGGGGCGAAAAATGCAATTTTCAAACAAGAAGGTTACTCCGTACATTACGCTCCTCAGGTTGTTAAAAAAGTTTGGGAAGCAGGACATAAAGCGGGTTATAGCGGGTTTTTCCCATTTGCCAAAGTTGATCCGATTACCGATGACCATAAGTTTTTGAACGAAATGGGCGACATTCCTACCATTGATATAATTCAATATGATAGAAAGTCTTTTCCAAATTCAAATGGCTTCTTTCCACATTGGCATACTCATGAAGACAATATGGACAAGATTGATAAAAGAACTTTAAAAGCAGTTGGACAAACTTTGTTGACCGTCTTATACGATGAAGATGCCAATTGATCAAAACTGATTTATTGAAAAAAAATATAGGTGCCTTACAAATTCAATTTCGAATTTGTAAGGCATTTTTTATTTAATCTCCATTAATATAAATGCATTTTATCCAGTTTCTTAAGATATTTTTGTATATTCCATTTAGCTTTATTTTGACTTATTTCGACATGATTAAACAACTTCGTTGAAAATTTAATTGTAAAACAAAATATATTACTATTTCAAATGAAAAAAATCATCTCCCTATTGGTAAGCATCTTCCTTTTTTCGATGCTTACACAAGCTCAATATCAAGTTGGTACACAAAACTTAAATGTCCAAGATCCTGCAAGGAGTAACCGTACAATTAATTATGAAGTTTGTTATCCAGCGATGACGGCAGGCGCAAACGCAACCATTGCTACGGGACAATTTCCAGTCATTGTTTTTGGTCATGGTTTTGGAATAGCCGTTAGTGAATATGATGTTTGGTGCAATGCATTTGCATCAAAAGGTTATATAATGATCTTTCCTACAACTGAAGGATCGGTTTTTCCTTTCCCAAATCATGAACAGTTCTCCCTTGATCTATCTTTTTTAGTCGATCATTTTCTTGGAGCTAGCACGCCTTTTCCTGGAAGCATACTTGGTACCAGTGCTATTATGGGCCATTCGATGGGTGGTGGAGCCTCTTGGGCAGCCACAGCCGGCAATCCCAATGTGACAACGATGGTAACCCTTGCAGCAGCAGAAACAAATGCACCTGTATCGTCTATAGGGGCAGCTCCTAGCATAACGGTTCCTACATTAACCTTAGCTGGCACGTCAGATTGCGTTGTAATGGCAGGAGGCGCCCCTATCGACATGTACAATGCACTTCCAACAGGTCCTTTCCATACTTACATTGATATTATTGGAGGAAGCCATTGTCAATTTGGAGCAGCAAGTGGTTTTTCTATTTGTACTACTGGTGAATTTTGTGGTGGTTTTATACCTATAGCCGATCAGCACAATCAAATGCTGACACTAACTTGCAATTGGATGGATTATTATCTTAAAGATGATTGTCAAGCATTTCTTGATCTACAAGACTATATTGATACAAATGAAGGTACTTTACACAACTCTATGGAAATGGGAACCGAACCAGTTACTGCTTGTAGCAGTTGTGCAAACTTAGATTTAGATATAACTTTTGACGGATGGGCAAATCAAACAAGTTGGGATATTGTAGATGCCAATAACAATGTGGTTGCTTCGTCAGGGGCATATTCAACAACAAATAATGGTTCTGCGCTGACTGAACAAACCTGTTTGCCCGATGGCTGCTATACTTTTAACATGTATGATAGTTATGGCAATGGTATGTGTCCAAAAACATTCAATGCATACAGTCAAACAGTTGGCTATGTACCTGGTGGAACAGTGACTGGTAGCTTTGGAACCATCGGTATTTCTAATACTGCTGGAAGATGTGGAAACTATAAATTGTATGATGCAAGCGGAACATTAATACTATCGGGAGGATTAAATTTTGGAGCGTCTGAAACGCAAACTTTCTGTTTGACTGGCGGTGTCGCTACTAAAACATCCAATAACCAAGTAGACTTATCTGCAAATAAAAACTTCATTGTAATGCAACCTACTCTTGTTTCCAACTTTATTAATATCGAATTTGGGTTTACTTCTGAAGCAAATGTTCTAATTTCAATTTACAATATTAATGGAAAACTGATTCAACAAAAAAATCATTTAGCAAATACGTTCAACAATGCTAAGTTAGAAGTTTCTACACTTCAGAAAGGTACTTATTTGGTTCAAGTTATTACTCCAAATGAAATATTTACAAAGCGGTTTGTCAAAAACTAACATCAATTAAGTGATAAGACCAATTTAAAAACCATCAACTCACATTTCAAAGTGTTGACAATCTTTTTTTTTTACAAAAATTATTCATACATGTTAACTTGACCTTACCACTTGCTTATAACTAAAAAATAAATAAAGTGAGGCTGTCTTCAATATTGAAAGACAGCCTCTTTTATTTTTAAGAAATCAAGGAAACCATTTACTAAGTTTATCACGTTATTTTAAGTATATACCAATGGTATGTTTTTTTACGACATCATATATTCAAATTCGTATTACAAACAACACAATCATTTTTTAAAATTAAATTTTCACTATCAATAACAATGAAACAATACCACTTTCTCCTTTTTCTTAGCATAACAATTTTGTTAAGTAGCTGTTCCCGTAAAATAACAAACATCAATCCTTCTTATGCAACTTTCAATGGATTGAATGATGACTTCGAAAATGTCGATGTGGTCAATATTGTATTTGTTCACGGATCGGGCACTCATGATTTAGATGAGTTTGACCAATTCTCAAATAGTTTGGCAAAAAGTGGTGGATTCACATTTGATAAAACCACCGATATTAGTGTTCCCAACCAAAAGTGGTTAGCCTCTTTCAATTTAGATCCCAAAAATGATTTATCAAATACTGGAAATATACGATTGACACAATATACCAAACCTCCAATAAATGCATCAAATCAAAAGACTGAAAAACATTTGCGAATCTACTCTGTCAATTGGTCTAATATTACAGCGAAAACAAAAAATTGGCTTAAAGAAAATGATAAGGATAACAGAAGATTGGTGGGAAACAGAAAAATGAAATATGTTGTAACTGATAAATTTACTGATTTGGTTCTGTATACTGGCGAATTCAAAAAACTTATTCAGTTGGTTACCTTAGTCGCTATTGGCAGAACTTCAGCTATTGATCCTTTCTTGCCTGAAGAAAACCTGAAGTTTGATTTTAACCAGAACCATAAAAATATATTGATTGGAAGTAGTATGGGGAGTACGATTATTTGGGATATTATTCATAACAATAATTTTTCAGAAATGAATACAAACAACTTGGAAGAAAATCAACCCCTAGCACTGTTAGATATTGAAAGCTCTGATGATAATTCCTTAAACTACCAACAATCGTTTTTGGATAGTTTTTACAACAATTTGGAGAGAATTTATTTGATGTCCAACCAATTACCCCTATTCGGTCTTTACCATGTAGAACCCGACTTGCAAGATATAAATAAGATAGAAAGTAGTGCATATTGTCATTGGGGGAACCCACATCATTCACTAGAAAATATTAAACTAATAGCACTCAATGATCCTAATGATGTTTTGGGCTTCAACCTACCCAATAGTCTTGGAAATGAAAACATAATTAATATAAAATATTGGAATTCAAAATTTAGGTTTCTTTTTGCCAATCCAGCTCGGGCGCATACAGGATGGAAAAAAAATAAAAGATTGGTCCAACTCATTCAAGAAGGGATTCACTAAATTTTATTCTTAAAAAATTTGTATCTTTCAATAATGAAAAGATGCAAATGGGCTGAAAGCCATGAATTACATTTAAAATATCACGACGAAGAATGGGGCGTTCCTGTTCACGATGATCGTCATTTGTTTGAAATGCTCAACTTAGAAGGCGCACAAGCTGGATTGAGCTGGATTACGGTTTTGCAAAAAAGAGCCCATTATAAAAAACTATTTGCCAACTTTGATGCAAAGAAAATTGTAAAATTTACAGACGCTAAACTTGAGAAATTCCTTCAAGATCCCGGAATTATTAGAAATAGATTGAAGGTATTTGGCGTAAGAACAAATGCAGCTATATTTTTAGAAACCCAAAAAGAATTTGGTTCTTTCGATAAATATATTTGGCAGTTTGTAGATGGCAAACCCATTGTCAACAAGTGGAAGAATAGAGATGCTGTTCCGGTTTCAACAAAGGAAAGTGACGCTATGAGCAAAGACCTCAAAAAGCGTGGTTTTAAGTTTGTTGGTACCACAATTTGCTATGCCTATATGCAAGCTGTTGGAATGGTTAATGACCATACGGTTGATTGTTTTAGGTATGGGGAGATTTAGGGGTATTCAGCATTATTAACTATGAAAAAAACAAATCACTCCTTAAAAAAATCAACAGTAGCACCCACAACCAATTTCAAATCATCTGGCAAAGTATCTGCCTCCCACGGATGTTTCCCGCCAAAAACATGGTCTCCCTTTTCTATTGAGACCAATTTGAACTGATCGTTTAAGCTGCTCAAATACTCAGCGACGGAGAAGGGAACAGTTGAATCATCTGTTCCATGAACAATCAAGCCTGGAATGGTCAACTTGCCTGCTGCGTCGGGAATATTCAACTTGTCTTTATTATCTATATAGTCTTCATACAGTTGAATATACAATGGCATATCTTGTTTTGTTCGGCTGTTCTGAATATAGTGAACGCCCTCTTTTTTCCAAGCAGCTAGCGTTGGTCCAGGCATTGCATAAGCGTCAAAATCTGCTACACTCGCCCATCCTACTACTTTTTTAACACGAACATCTTGCTGCGCTTTTAGCATAACAGTCCCACCGCCTCTACTATGGCCAATTACATAAATCTCACTACGTTTCAACTCTCCTATCGGAAAACCCACATCTCCATTTATTACCCAATCAATGACCTTCCCCAAATCCTCAAGCTCTTTAGAAAAATTATTGTTTCCAAATGCTTCTAAATCTCCAAAATTCAGCGGATCATCGACAGTTGTGCCATTGTGAGAAAAATTATACTTGATAAATACAAATCCCGCTTCGGCAAATTGCTTAGCCACCAAATCCCACGCTCCATAGTCTTTAAACCCTTTGAATCCATGCGTAAAAATTACAATTGGCTTTTGTTGGTTATTTTGTTCGACATAAATATCAAGTAAAAATTCTCGCTCTGCCGCTCCTACAAGTTTTATATTTCTTAGAATGTTTAGCATCTTTAATGTAATTTTATTTAAAAATAAGGAATATTAATTAAAACTAACATTTAGCTATAAAAATCCATTGGAAACATAATTTGGGCTTGGATACTTTGGATTCATTGATACTGCAAGAAAATGAAAAAATTATGCGTAATATTTGTTAAAAAATAGATGAGCTCGTTTCCGTTGTAAAGCTTTCTAAAAATTTCATTCCTTTGTAAGAATTTCCTTTGGGGTTCAATAAAGGGCTCCAAACAGCAACAGTGTATTTATTAGGATTTATGGCAATGATGCCACCGCCTACGCCACTCTTTCCAGGCAACCCCACTTTGTATGCAAACTCCCCTGATTCATCATAAAAACCACAGGTTTGGAGGATTGCATTTACTCTTTTGCTTTGACTGAGCGTGAGTATTTTTTCTTTGCTAGAAACAGTTGTACCATTGTTGGCTAAATACAAAAAACCCTTTGCCAGTTCTTTACAGCTCATTTCAATAGAACACATATTAAAATACAAATCGAGTACGTCATCAGGGGCGTTTTCAATATTGTCAAAAGACTTTATAAAGTTACAAAGGGCGATATTTCTATAACCAATTGATTTCTCAGATGCAACAATTCTAGGTGAATAAACAACACCATCATTCTCAGTTACCTTTCTTATATATGAAAGCAATTCCTCTTTTGCATTCTTAAATTGACTCAGTATAATATCGCACACCACCATTGCACCACCGTTTAAAAAAGGATTACGTGGAATGCCATTGTCACGCTCTAACTGAACAAGGGAATTAAATGGGTTTCCAGAAGGTTCAACCCCAACACGGTCCCACATTTTTCCTCCCAAAATTCCATAAGCCAAAGTCAAAACAAAAACCTTTGAGATACTTTGAATTGAAAATTTTTCGGCAAAATCTCCAATGCCAAACTCTTTTCCATCCAATCTGGAAATGTAAACACCAAATTTATCAAGGTCTACATTTGCCAACTCTGGAATATAAGATGCTAGCTGACCATTATTTTCTAGTCTTTGAATATCATCGAAAACTGCTGTAACAATCTTGCTTGTATTTAAAGAATGCATTCTGCTAAACTCTCTTCACTAAAATTTTCAGGCATTTTATATTCTCTAACACCAAAAATTTCTAAGGTATTGCCCGTAGTAGGACCAATTGCTACAATTTGCTGACCATCTTCTATGTCATAGTATTCTAAATATGTACGTGCATTCATTGGACTGGTAAACACCAATATATCCGCAAAAGGAACTTCTATATCTTGAACTGGTTCATTTTTATAAACCACCAAATCGTGAATCTTCACATAGTCTACTAAGTGTTTTTGAATACTTCTCAAACTATTTTTTGCTTGAGGAAACAATACACTCTGCCTTTCAGCCAAGGTTCCGAAATCTCTGGCAGTATCTTCGATCTTCGATTGCATTCCGTAATAATCGGTATCGTAACCCATTTCTTTCAATGCATTCATTGTTCCCAAACCGATGGCGCCAAGTTTGGTTCCTCCCTCGATTTTTGTTTTTCCCAAAAAATGCTTCACCGCATTTTTACTACTGAAGAAAACCCAATCTGTTTTCCTAAATTCTCCAAATTCAACAGAGTTGATATTGATCAATGACTTTCCATTAACTTGGTAGCCTGCTGCCTCTAGCTTTGATTTAAAAATACTGCCTTCTTTTAAATCGCGGCTAATGAATACCTTCTTAGACATACTCATAAAATTTTAAAGTGTTTTCAATTAGAGCATTCATATCTTCATTGCTCTGAAATAGTTTTACCAATTCTATTTTTCTTAATTTATCAACCAAAGGTGCTTCTCCCTCTGGCAACATTGCATAACTGACCCAAACTTTGTACAAACCATCTTCTTTAATGCAATAAACGCCAACTGGTTTTTGACAACCACCTTCTAAATTTTTCAAAATACTGCGTTCGATATTTATACATTCAGCTATAGCTGTATCATGTATTTTTTGTAAAATATTTTTTAATCCATCATCGGCAGTTCTGATTTGAAAAGCCAAAACACCTTGAGCTGGTGCTGGAATAATTTTTGAAGGATCAAGCTTTACAACTTCATACTCAGAAAGATCTAAATCCAACCTTTTCAGCCCTGCATCTGCTAAAACGACGGCATCAACCTCAACGCCTGTTTTACCAACACGTGTTGGTACATTTCCTCTTATTGCCTTGAAATCTAAATCAGGACGATGGTGAAGCAATTCGGCTATTCTTCTAGGAGAGGAAGTGCCGACTAGCGCATTTTTTTTCAATGAAAAAGATTCGTTTTTATCTACTATTGCTTTGTCGATAATCAAACAATCACTAGGACTTTCTCTATAGGAATTTGCACAAATTGTCAAACCTGCTGGCTCTTCCGTTGGTAGATCTTTGTAGGAATGAACAGCGAGGTCAATGGAGCCGTCTAGCAATTCGGCTTCAAGCTCTTTTGTAAAAAAACCCTTGCCTTCAATTTTATCAAAAGAAACGTTTAGGATTTTATCTCCTTTCGTTTTAATGATCTTTATTTCCACCTCATGACCTAAATCTTCTAATTGTTTTTTAGTAAAATTAGCTTGCCACAATGCCAACTTGCTGCCTCTTGAACCTATAACTATTTTTTGTTTTTCCATTAATTTACTTATTCAAACATCAAATCCATTTTCTTTTGCTTTTCCGCAGGGGGCAAATCATCTAGTAACCAATCCATTCTCAATTGCCCTTCTTTCATATGAACATCATTGCCCAGTGTATCCATAATAACACATCTGCCAACATTGGGTTCATCACTTGTAAAATTAAAACCGACAGCCCACATTGATTGCTCCTTGAATTTACGTGCTTCCCAAGCTTTAGATTCCAAAAGTCCCTGTCTTGATTCTAATAATTTTTCAATACTGGTTGCAAACTCTTCTTCTTCCACCATTGCATCTTTCATTGTAATACTCGTGGGCAAATCTGTATATCCTTGTTTAATGACAAATTCCTCCGCAATTCTTACCGCATCAGCTTCTGTTATTGCTGCTGGTGGTGTCGGTTTACAAGCAATAAATAAAATGCCTATTGTAAAAAAATATCCAATTAACCTTTTCATAAATTTATTATTATAAAATATCGCTTTGACAGCTGCATCGTGTACAGCTTCATTGCCATGCGGCTCAGAACAATTTTGCCTATTTATTCTGCTCAGCTGTTTGAGCTGTTGTTCCAATTGGAGAAACATAATCAATTTTATCACCAGCACTGGCAGCAATAAATCCGTTTTTCAACATTTTAATATCATCATATTTCGCTGGTAAAACTTCTAAAGCCTCTTTATCAACCAAGCCCTTTTTACCATTTTTGATAATGATATTGTAGCGTTCATCAAATGGAACCAAATCGTCAAATTCCATTTTTTTATTCAATTTTTTTCCTTTGAAATTAATCAAGTTCTTTTCTCCATTTTTTGTTGCTATCAAACTACCATTTTCAAGCATTTCAATTTTTTCAAAATCCAAAGGTGTAATCTCCTCGCCAGTTTTACTCAACAAGCCAAAAGATTTATTTTTACAAACTATAATCGGTCCTTTTTTTACAATCATCAATTGATCATAATCCGGCTCCACAATTTCTTCACCAACTGAATTTATAACACCCATTTTTTTGTTCTTCCCCGTAACAATGGCAAACTTAGAATCGAATGGTTGTATATGTACATAGGTTTCTGGAATCAATTCTTTTCCATCAACATCGAACAAACCATAAAACCTTTTAGGTCCAATAAAAATACTATTGCCATTAGACTTAGGGTGTACCCTTCTATATATTGGCTGAACTATTTCTCTACCATTATAATCAATAACGCCTTCATTGCGATCATCTGTTTTCACTACCCCCCAACCTTCTTGAAAGGGCTGTGCTTTAAAATATTTTACAGGAATAATTTCACCTCCCTGGTGATCTACATATCCATACATTCCATTGTTTCGAACAACCGCTCTTTGCTCATTATAGTCAAAAACTTCATCGTACTGAAATTCCGTATACTCCTTCCCAGCAGCATCTAAAAAACCATATTTCTGACCTTTAACCGCTCTGATTCTATCTTCCACTAAGCTATAAATGCGATCATAAACCATCTCTGAAAGCTGCTCACCTTTGATGTTATAAAGTGCCCAAAATTTGTCGCCCTTAACTTTTAACAATGTATCATTTAGATAGTTAATAACATCATACTCTAGAGGCAATATCGTATCATTATTCAAATTGATCAAGCCTTTCCTTCTTACAACATCAACAACTGAATGACCATTTCTAAAATCTGTCGCATTGGTATATTGAAGTGGGATAATTTCCTGACCTTTTAAATTTACAAAACCAAATTTATCATCCAATTCCACTCTTGCCATTCCTTCTACATAAGGAAAAATGATATTGTATGCTGGCTTAATCATTTCATTTCCTTCAAAATCAACTAAGCCGCTTTTTTCATAACGCTCTACCAACATCATTCCATTGTCCATTGGTGTTACTCGGTCGTAACTTGCTGTATTTAATCGTTTGCCTTCGTTATTTAAAATAATCTTTTCGTCTTCCGATTCCACCAATAACCAATCCGATCCCAAAGGACGCATCGTGATCTTTTTTCCAAAATTATGAATCTGCTCACCACTGGTATTTATAACCAAATAACGACCATCTAAATGCACTACGGCCAAACCATTGTCAAAAAAGTTAACAGCATTGTATTTAGGCTTTATCACAACATTATTTGCAGAGCTGACATAACCCCATTTTCCATCCTCCTCAAAAGGAGTGAGATTTTGTGCAAATATACTATGAGACACAAATGCGCCTATCAATAAAAATATCAGGATCGGAGTTGCTTTTTTAAAAATTTTCATTGCAAAGTTAGTTTTGTTGATGTTAATGAAATTCTTAGTGATTGTTTTTCGCGAATATCTAAACATTAAGAACACATTGCAAGTTGGCTTTAACTTGCAATGTGTTTTCTTTTTCTAAGTTAATAAAACTTTTTTAGTTTCTTCAAGTATGTCTTTTACCTCTTTTTTAGAAGATGCTTCCGCATAAACTCTCAATACAGGCTCTGTTCCTGATGGACGAATCATCACCCAGTCATATTTATTGAAGAAAAATTTATACCCATCTACGTTTTCAATGCGCTCTACTTCATATTTTCCAAAAGAATCAAACTCATTGTTTTTGCATTTTTCCATAATAGATGCCTTTAGTTCATTTGTGATGTGTAAATCATTTCTTTCAAAACAGAATTTACCTACAACCTTATAAACTTCTTTCACCAATTTACTCAAAGACTTTCCTGTCTTCGCCATAAATTCAAAAATGATCAATCCAATCCAAATGCCATCTCTTTCTGGAATAAATCCTTTTACAGCAATTCCACCAGACTCTTCACCACCTAATAACACATCTTCACTTGCCATTATATCACAAATGTATTTAAAACCGATTTTTGTTGTCTGTTGTTCTAAACCATATTCTTCACACATTTTTTTCACCCTGTCCGTTACAGAAAAAGCAGTAACCACTTTACCAGACATTCCCTTATATTTTACCAAATAATGGATCACTAATAAAATAATGTGGTGTGAATCTACAAAGTTTCCTTTCTCATCATACAAACCCACTCTGTCCGCATCGCCATCATTCGCAAGTCCTGCCATCAATTTTTTATTTTTACGAAGCAGCTTAGATAACTCTTGCAAGTTTCTATCTAAAGGTTCAGGAGCCTGCCCTTTGAAAGAGGGGTTATAGTCGCAGTGCAATAATTTTGCTTTCGGTAAAATTTTTGGCAATACAAACATTCCTGCGCCATACATGGCATCATAACCAATTCTTATTTTTTTATTAATTTTCTTTAGATCAAATGACTTTTTAACCGCTTTGAGATAAATTTTCTCTAGATTGACATATTCCAACAATTCTTTTTCTTCAAAATCTTTCAACGATTCTGTTGGTATTTTTGTCGTTTTAGGGATCAAAGCCTCCACCGCTGCAATGTCTTTGGGTGAAGTTGGTCCACCGTAAGCTGCTTTTAATTTATATCCATTATAACTCGGTGGATTGTGGCTGGCAGTGATAACAATTCCTTGCTGTGCGCCCAGTTTAGCTGTTCCCAAAGAAACCATTGGAGTGGTTGCTATTTTGTCCGCCATCAATACTTTTATTCCATTCGCACAAAAAACCTTAGCAGCTACTTCAGCAAACATAGCACCTCCAAATCGACAATCATGACCAATAACAACTGATTGAGGGTCTTTTGACTGCTTTTTAAGCCATTTTGCAGTCGCTATCGCAACTCTAGCTACATTATCAGTGGTATATTCCTGAGCAATAATTGCTCTCCATCCATCTGTGCCAAATTTAATATTTACCATTTTATTTTTTATTAATCGTTAAAAAATGAGCAAGAACTCAACAAAAATCATCGCTTTGTAGTATTTTACGTAGTAGAACCTTTACAGATCCTATTTTAGGACACAAAGGTAATGAAAAGCAACCATCTATGACAAATAATGAATCTCTGCGATACAAAGGTATGCGCAAACGACTCGTTGAACAGATTGCAAATAGGGGCATTCTATCAGAAAAAGTTTTACTGGCTATTGGTAAAATTAAAAGGCATCTTTTTGTCTACGCTGGTTCGGAACATCTTGCTTATAAGGATATTGCTTTAAATATTGACCATAAACAGACCATTTCACAGCCTTTTATTGTTGCTTATCAAACGGAATTACTAGATATTCAACCTAGAGATAAAGTTTTAGAAATAGGCACAGGTTCGGGCTACCAAGCCTGCGTGCTGGCTGAAATGGAGGCAGAGGTATTTTCTGTTGAAAGAATAGAAAAATTACACGAAAAAGCTAAGATTTTCCTTCCCAAAATAGGTTATGAGGCTATCAATCTGCATTTCGGAGATGGTTTTGAGGGTTGGGAAGAGCAAGCGCCTTTTGATAAAATAATCGTTACGGCAGCAGCAGAAAATTTTCCCGCTAAGCTAGGAGAACAATTAAAAATTGGGGGTAAAATGGTCATTCCAATTGGTCCGCAAGGTGAAGTGCAAAAATTAATGTTTTATCAGAAAAAAGATGCTAAAACATTCCTTTGTACCGAAGCAAGCAATGTTAAGTTTGTGCCGATGTTGAAAGGGACTAAGTGATTTTAGAATTTATTACTCATTTTCCATTTTCCCTCTAACCCATTTATCCTTGATTGACGCTCTGCTTGCAAATTCTCCATAATCTAAGTTAAACAATTCATTAATTGAATTATCCGTATTTATTATTGTCTCAAGAGAAACCAATCTTGCATCCGAACTTGATAATTCATCTCCAGTTAAAAAAGTCCAATCGCCTTCATCATCATGCTCAACGTATAGAATATCTTTTCCTTCCTCTAAGAATTGCTTCATCGTTATTACTCCTAGATTTTTCTCTTCCCTAAATTTAAAATCAGCATTTCTATCAATTAAGGGTTGTTTGTTTAAAAAAATATCCTCAAAATCCTTTTCCCAAGGAAAAACTTGATTTCTATCTGACCATACAATTTGATAAGCTGGAAACTCGCCTTTGTTAAACCATAATCCATAACCAAAATAATCTTTCAGGTTCTCTTTTTGCACTTCAAAAATATAAACCTCACTACTTTCGAGAAATTCATCACTTTTTTGATTAGGGATAATTTTCTCTCCTGATTTTACTATTTCACCTCCAATATTTAAAATAGAATGAAGTGTTTCTGTTCTTAATCCAAATACAATTAATTCAGGATGTTTATAGTTTTCCCAAAGCCCTATCGTGTAACCAAAAGATGGTAAGTATTTAGTAGCCTCAAATAAAGCCACAAACCAACCATGTTCTTTCACCGTTTTGACTATTTTTTCTTCCGCTTCACTATTATGCTTCTCGTGCTCAGACATTTTATTATTTTTATTTGCTTCATCATCGCAACTTTGTGCAAATCCAACTAATTGAAAAAGTAAAAATAGCAAGACTGTTATATTGCGAAATGAGAACATTCTACAAAAATTTGAGATTAGGAAATTAAGCAAAAAATACTAATTTACCTTCACCGTTTTCACAATATCAAAATCATCAACTCCCTCTATTTCCAAAGTGTAAAAATAAACGCCTGTTGAAATGCTTTTTAAGTAAATAGGTACATTATGAGTCCCTTCGTTTAATGGCTCACCATCCATAACCGTATCAACATATTGACCATTTATATCAAATATATTTATCGTAACTGTTGAAAAATATTCAAGGCAAAATTGTGCATTGAGTTTTTCATTGTGAAATGTTGGATAAACCGTAAAGTTACTTTCTACACAATCAAATCCAGTTGGAAGATTATACAAACTCATTATGGTATCTACTACAGAAATGGTGTCTTCGATAAATAATGTATCTGCAATATTCAAAATTGGAGCAGAACAACCATTTATATCTATAACTGATAAATCTAAATCAACCCCATTTGGAATCGCACCTAAATAATATGGTTCATAACCTTGATGATTAATTACATAATATAAACTATCTGTATCGTTATCCAATATACTAAACGGCGATATTCCATCTTTTATGGAGATTTTCAACATATATGATGCTGAATCCTCCAATAAGATTTTTTCATAAGTAGCAGAAATATTATTTTCTAGAGAATCAGGACAATGAGCTATATCTGTAGAAATCACACAATACTTTTTAGCTTTGACTATTCCATAGCCTAAAACATTTTGATCTGGAATAGTTTTTTTATAAATTTCTATTTGCGCTTCATTTCCCTCTTGGTAGTTTCTAAATCCTTGGCACTCATTTAAAGTAAAACATTCAACACTAATATCCCCTCCCAACTCAAAGTAATAGTCTTTCAACACCTCTTCCTCATTCCACAAATAGGATGGTAAAGCAACCTCTATATAGTAAACACCCGTTCCCAGTCCATCTTCACATTCTACTCTGTGCCATAAAGGGATGCATTCAGGACACATTTCACCGCCACAGTCTATACGGAACTCATTTCCATTTAGCTCACCATCATCGCAAATTTGAGCATTTCCAACTAATTGAAAAAGTACAAACAACACAACAGTTAAATTGCGAAATGATATCATTTTATGAAAATTTGAGATTACAGTCTGTTAGTTTTTATCGTTTTCACAATCTCAAAACCATCTACTCCCTCAATTTCTAAGGTGTAAAAGTAAACGCCCACAGGAAAGCTTTCGGTATTGGATGGAATTTGATGCGCCCCACCCGACAAAACTTCGTTGTATAAGACAGTTCCTAAAAACTGACCATTGGCTGCGTATGCCGCAATCGTAACTGCTGATTCCGAATCTAAACAAAACTGCAACTTCGCTTCCTCTGAGTGAAAGGTTGGAAATACTATAAATGCATCTTCAATAGAACTCTCCGAAATCAACTCAATTGTTTGTGATTTTGTACAGCCATATCTATCCGAAACATCAACCGTATAGGTACCAACTGGCAAATCGTTTTGAGAATTTTGAGTCTCACAACCCGTTTCGCAATTGCTCCATTTGTATTTATAAGGTGGCAAACCACCTGTCATTGAAATCTCAATACTACCCTGTCCAGAACCTCCACAAACACCTGGCGGAAAACTAGTAAAACTCAATTCCATTGGTGTATATCCTTCTCCTACTGTAATAGTTCTTGTTTCTGATTCAGAAGTGTTATCTGTTTCATTTAACACATTAAAAGTATATGCTCCTATTGCTAAACCTCTGATTGTATCACCAACATCTCCGTCAAACTCCAAAACATGACCACAGTTACCAATATCTTTAAGAACGATTGATCCATTTTCTAAATCATTGCCTTCACAATCAAGAGCACTGTCAAAAATCGAAATAGAATATCCTGCATTGCATCCAGTATTTGTTGTATCATCAATACTCAAAATAGATGCAGCGCAACCATGAATATCCACTATATCCAAATCCAATTCAATTCCGTTTGGGATGGCTCCTAAGTAATAAGGAGTATAATCTGGATGTCCAATTTTATAATATAAATCATCTGTATTATTGTCTTTTATTGCAAAGGGAGGAGTTCCATCCGCTATTTCAATTTTTAACATATAGGAATCAGAATTTTCCAATGGAATTTTTTCGTAAGTAGCCGAAACGTTAAAATTTAAAGAATCTGGACAAAGATCAGTCGCTAAATCTTTTACACAATACAATTCTCCAGTAATTGCTCCATATCCAATGACCTCTTGGCTTGGTATAGATTTTCTATAAATTAGTACTTGTGCTTGATTTCCTTCTTGGTAATTCGAAAAACCTGTGCATTCATTTAGTGCAAAACACTCTATACTTAAATCACCAGCCAACTCATAATAATAGTCTTGCAAAACATCAGATGTCCATAGATAATTGGGCAAAAAAACAGAAATATCATAAACGCCTGTTCCGTCTATCCCACCATCGCATTCAACAGAATGCCACAAGGGTATGCATTCAGGACACATAGAGCCTCCACAATCTGTTCGATATTCATCACCATTCATTAGCCCATCGTTACAGCTTTGTGCAAATCCACTAAAAGACAATAAAGTTGTAAGGGAAAATATACATAGGCTCAAAGCCAGAAAAATTCTCATAAATTAAATTTTTGTAAGTTTTCAAAGGAAAACGTTAACAATGGTGAAAATATTACAAATATCGCTAAAAACGCTCTAAGACCCATCTTTACGACATTAGTTTAATCATATAAACAAAAATATAATTTATTTCAAAACGACTTAAACTTATTGCCTGGTCACAACATCTTATCCCCATATTGAATGAGAAACAATTCATTTTTTGTGCACAATTTAATTCATTTTTTAACACAAAAACCTCAGTCATGAAACTTACTACAACGAACAAATATATAGGCTTGCTAATTATACTCATTATAGGATTTAGTAATTTTTCTTGTAAGCAAACTCAAAGAGCCATCAACTCTGGGGATTATGATTACGCCATTGACAGATCTGTTTCTAAATTGCGGAAAAATAAAAAGAAAAGTAAAGTTATTTCTGAATTAGAAATAGCGTATAACAAAGCGCAAAGACAAGATTTTAAACGTATCAATGATCTTAAAGCTACTGGAAACCCTGCAAACTATTTTCGTATTTATGAGACTTATGTAGACATTGATAGAAGACAAGACAAAGTAGCTCCATTGCTTCCATTGTACAATAAGAAAAAAGGACAATCTGCCAATATTGAAATTCAAAGCATATATCCTGAACTAGAAAGTTTTAAAAACAAGAGTGCAGAGTATTTACATGCAAGAGCTAACATTTTACTGGACTCAGGAAGTAAATATGATGCAAGAGATGCTTATGCAATGTTGAAAAAAGTGGATTCATTTTTCCCAAATTTTAAAGACACAAGACAGCTTTTGGCAGCCGCCAATTCTATTGGTAGCAACTATATATTATTTGAATTGAATAACAGAACTGGCATTCCTATGCCACCAAATTTTGAAAGAGAAATTAGTAAAATCAGTATGAGCGAATTGGATCAGACTTGGGCTGAATTTCATTCAAAAAGAGAAAAAAATATCAATTACGACTATGTAGTAAAAATGAATATTGTGGATATAGATATTAGCCCAGAAAGAATAGCCGAAAATATATTTACAAGAGAAAGAGAAATTAAAGATGGCTGGCAATATGCACTTGATAAAAGAGGCAACGTGATGAAAGACAGTCTTGGCAATGACATTAAAGTGGATATTGTTAGAACAGTAAGGTGCGATGTTATAGAGTTTACACAGGCAAAAGATGCTATTATTCACGCTAGTATAGACTTCATCGATGCTAATGGGCAAAGAATCGGTCATTATCCAATTAATGCGGGTGCAGGATTTGATCACAGATACGGGCAACCAAGAGGGGATGTAAGAGCGTTAAAGAGTAAAGACGAACGCCTATGTAGTCAAAAACCAGTTCCTTTTCCAAATGATATGGACCTTTTGATGCAAGCAGGATTCAACTTGAAACCTGCCGTTAAAAACATCATATTTCAAAACGACGAATTGGTTATTAATTAAAAGATACTTTGTATCTATCCATTCCAGATTTAGAACCCACTGACGCTAGCGTCAGTGGGTTTTTTAGTTTTATTTTACATTACTTGTTAAAATTGTCTAAAACACAGCCTTTTACTCAACGTAACATATAATTAATCTCGTTTTTAAGTTTAATTTAGAGACGTGTTAAGGAATATGGCAAAACCTTATTATAAATTGCACAGTAATAAAAGAATCATATATTAGTAAAATGAAGATATCCAAGAAAATACTTCTACCCGTTTTAGCTGCATCATTGCTTTCCTTTTCTTTTGTGGATGGCAATTATTTTGAAATAGATAAAAACCTAAAACTCTTTTCATCTTTATTCAAAGAGTTGAATAAAAGTTATGTGGATGAACTGCAAGTAGAGAAAATGATGCATACTGGAATTGATGCGATGTTGAAGTCGCTTGATCCATATACAACTTTTTATCCTGAAGAGGATATTGAAGGATTCAATATGCAGATGACTGGGAAGTATGGAGGAATCGGTGCCTTGATAAGAACACACGATGATTATGTAATCATTGCCGAACCTTACGAGGGCTTTCCCGCTCACAAAGAAGGGCTTATCGCTGGAGATAAAATTTTAGAAATAGATGGTGTTTCTTTTAAAGGAAAAACTACCGAAGATGTTAGTAATACCCTTCGTGGAACGCCAGGTTCAAAAGTAAATATAACCATTGAAAAACCTGGAACTGGAAAAAAGGAGAAACTTACTTTGACACGTGAAGAAATTAAAATCAACAGTGTTCCTTATTATGGTATGATGAATGATATTGGTTATGTTGTTTTGAACAGCTTTACCAATGATTGTAGTGTTGAACTGAAAGATGCCATTGTTGAATTAAAAAAGAACAACCCAAAGGGTTTGATTTTGGATTTGAGATCCAATCCTGGAGGATTGTTAAATGAAGCTGTAAATGTTTCTAATTTGTTTATCAATAAAGGACAAGAAGTTGTTCGTACAAAAGGAAAAGAAGAAAACTCAGACAAACCGTTTAAAACAAGAAGAGCTGGATATGACACTGAAATACCTTTGGCAATTTTAACCAGTGGAGGCTCTGCTTCTGCTTCTGAAATTGTTGCTGGTGTAGTACAAGATTATGATCGTGGAATTATAATTGGAGAGAAAACATTTGGTAAAGGTCTGGTTCAATCAACCAAAGACATTGGTTACAACTCTAAATTAAAATTAACAACTGCTAAATATTACTTACCAAGTGGTCGTTGCATTCAGGCTATTGATTATTCAGGAAAATATAAAGATGGGGCTGAAAAAATTCCTGACTCTTTGAGAACAAAATACAAAACTGCAAATGGAAGAATTGTAAGAGATGCTGGTGGTATTGACCCTGATATAGAAATAGAAGATGAAGAATTAAGCAAATTGGTTTTGAGCCTTTATTTGAAACAATATTTTTTCCATTATGCGACAGAGTTTGTTCAAAAAAATCCAACAATAGCATCTCCTAGTGAATTTAAGATCACAGATGAGATTTATAGCGACTTTTCAAGTTACCTTTCTGGAAAAGACTATGACTACAAAACAGAAAGTGAATTGCTTTTGGAAGAATTGAAAGAAAGAGCTGAAAAGGAAGAAATATTGGATCAGGTAGAAACGAATATAAAAAGCTTGGAAGAAAAAATAATGCACGACAAGGCACAGGACTTGATCAAATACAAAACACAGGTATCTGAATATTTAGAGGGTGAAATTGTAACGCGGTATTACAATCAAAAAGGACGAATCGAAGCAATGCTAGATACAGATCCTTTTGTTTTGAAAGCTATCGAAACATTGAAAGACCCTGCTAAATACAATCAAATTTTAGGAAACTAATTTATCCTGTCACCAATAGAAAATAATATAATGAGAATAGTTAAATATATTTCGGTAGTAGGATTGGCGCTTGTTTTTGTTGCATTTACAACAGAAGCAGAGAGCAAGTTTTTTACCATTACAAAAAATATGGAGTTGTTCACCAATGTATACAAAGAACTGAACAAAACTTACGTGGACCAAGTTGAGCCTGCTGGTTTGATGCGTACAGCACTGACGGCTATGCTTAAAGACCTCGATCCATACACAAACTATATTACTGAAGCGCAAATAGAAGATGCGAAGCTGAAAAAGTTTGGTGGTGGAGGTGATATTGGTGTTAAATTGATTCAAAAAAATGACAACGTTTATATCTCTGAAGTTTTGGAAGGATTGCCAGCAGATTTATCTGGCTTGAAAGCTGGAGATGAAATCAAAACCATTGACGGAAAAGATTTAAAAGATAAAAGCTTAGACGACATTCAACTGTTTTTACAGGGGCAACCTGATACAGAAGTTGGTTTGGAAATAATTCCTTATGGTCAAAAAAGTGTTTCAGAAAAATCTGTTCAGAGAATTGCCATTAAACCAAGAGATATTACCTTTTCAAAAATGTTGAATGATTCTGTTGGATATGTGAAGTTGTCCACATTTTTATCAAGAGGTTGTGGAAAGTTTGTAAATGATAAAATTACAAAGCTACAAGAAGAAAATGAAGGTTTCAAGTACTTGGTTTTTGACTTGAGAGGAAACCCAGGAGGTTTATTGAGTGAATCTATATTGGTTTCAAATATTTTTGTAGAAAAAGACAATATGATTGTTGTTACCAAAGGCAGAGATCCTGAGAATGTTCAGGAATTGAAATCTACTATGGACCCAACATTCCCTGATCTTCCATTGGTTGTTTTAACGAATAATAAATCGGCTTCGGCTTCGGAGATTGTTTCAGGTACTATCCAAGATTTTGACCGAGGCGTTGTGATTGGTCAGCGTACTTATGGAAAAGGATTGGTACAAAGAACGATGGACATTGGCTTTAATTCCAAAGTGAAATTGACGATTGCGAAATACTATATCAATTCTGGACGATGTGTCCAAGCCGTAGATTATTATGGTGAATATACCGACGAAGGGGCGAAAACAATTGCAGACTCTTTGAAAAATGAATTCCGTACTTTGAACGGTAGAATAGTTTATGACAACTCAGGTGTTGAGCCAGATATTTTAATAGAAAATAATGAAAAGAATGCAATCATTAAAGGTATAAATGAAAACCACTTCATATTTGATTACGCAAACTTTTATGCAAGCAAGCATGACAGCATTGATGCACCACTTGATTTTAAAATCACAGATAAAGATTTTGATGATTTTGTAAAATTCATTGAAACCTCAAAAACCAAAGAAGTAACATCTGCTTCTGGAGATAAAGAAGAAATCAAGTCAAGCACTTCAAATGAAAACACTTTCCAATTTGAAACGGAAAAGGTTTTGGAAGATTTACAAAAAGCAACGGAAAGTGAAAACTATTACGATGCAATCAAGGCTGAGCTTGCTGCTTTAAAGGACAAATTAAATCAAATTAAAAAGACTGATTTAACAGCTCAAAAAGAGGAGATCAAAAAGCAGTTGAAGTATGAAATCTTGAACAGATACTATTACGACAAAGGACGTTTGGAGGCCAGCTTAAATGATGACCCTGAAATCCAAGAAGCGTTTGATTTGTTTGGAGATATGGATCGCTATAATAAAATTTTAGGGAATTAGCATTCAACGTAATGTTTCCTAGAAAGTAAAAGGTATAGATAAAAAACCCCCAAGCAACTTTGTTGCTTGGGGGTTTTTATTTTTTTATCAA
>JAHDGP010000325.1:2509-5413 GCA_020627525.1 Bacteroidota bacterium | reverse complement strand
CGGTCATCAGTTTTCACCAACCTGTGAGAAAAAAACCTTACAAATGGCACGGTGTAGATGTGTATACTTGCAATGCAAATTTCAAAAATAAATTTTTCAAAATAAGACACTTACTTAAAGTATTTCCTTTTGCAAAAACCATTCATCAAAAACAAAAAATTGACTGCGTTCACTCCTTTTGGTTAACAGACTGCGCTGCCTTTGGAAATTTAATTTCTAAGCGTTATAAAATTCCACATTATTGTACTGCAATGGGGCAAGATGTAAGAGCATCTTCCAAATATTTGAAGCATCTGGATTTTCAAAAAATTGACAAACTTGTGATGCTCTCTGATTTTCAAGATCGAGTATTTAAGAAAAACATTTCAAACATTGACACCACTATTATTCCCTGGGGAATGGATGTCAAAAGCTACCCTGAAACCGCAAAGCTCAGTCGAAATATTGACATTCTGGGTGTTGGGAGTTTGATTGAATTAAAAAATTACGACTGTTTTATTGAAGTCGTTGCTAAACTTGTGAAACAATTTCCCAACATCAAAACATACATCCTTGGGGAGGGTGTTTTAGAAAATCATTTAAAGGAAAAAATCAAAAAATTAAATCTTGAAAAAAACATTATTCTAACGGGTCAGGTTTCTAGAAAAGAAGTAATGCAATTTATGTCCAGAAGCAAAATATTACTCCACCCTTCTACTTTTGAATCACAAGGTTATATTTTTTACGAAGCATTGCATTCAGGAATGCAAGTCGTTTCTTTTAAAGTTGGTATTGCAGAAAAAAGACCAAACTGGTTTGTCGCAAAAGCTGAAAATGAAATTATTGATCATATTAGCAATTTGCTTTCAACAGTCTTAAACTACGATTCTATTGCCGTTGAAACCGTTGAGACTACAGTTGAAAAATATTGTAAGGACATTTATGAACTATGATTTTATTAGAAAATCTCAATCAAAACAATCTGCAATTGTAACCATAGTCCACTTTTCGTCCAAAGGTTTATGGGTTCCACATTCAACAAATTGTTCATAACTCTCAAAGTCAGTTTTGCTGTTTACATCATTTGTAAACAAAAGAAACTTATAAATTTTATTTTTATTGCGATCCAATTTATAAGCAATTCCAATATCATCTGCTTTATCACTTAAGTTGTGAACCTGTATTTCTGTTAAAAAATACTTAGCATTTAGCTTTTCAATAAGTTGAGTACTTTCAGGAATTTTCAGTTTGAAATCATCAATAGTTGAGTTCCAACCAATTAATTCATGGTTGGTTAAAATCAAGTCATTCAATTCTTGAAATGCAGCAATTTTATCTTTAGAATTTAAATCTAATGAATTACAAGAAAGCATAATAAAAAACAAACAAAAAATAAAACTTAAGTTCAGTAAAGTTCTATTTGTGTTAATCTTTAACAGTCTGATGCGCATCTTTAATTCTTGCTTTATCTGTTTCACTTCTTTTATCATAAACAGCTTTGTGTGCATTTTTCAATTTATTTCCCGTTAAGCCATTAGGCATAGGCTGTCCACTCTCATTTCTTGCCTTATTTGTTCAATTGTTGCTAATTGTCCCCATCTTGGTTCTACAAATATATCTTATTTGCTATTGTTTTTTTCTTAAATTCTCATTTTAACAAGTAGGTTTTAGAATACCTACCAAGTTACTGAAGCCGAGTTGTCGAAAGGTAGCTGCAACTTTATTGGCAACATGAGATTGCTGAAAAAAGACCCAATTGGTTTATCGCAAAAAATGAAAATGAAAATGAAATTATTGAACACATTGAAAATTTGCTTTCAACAGTCTTAAACTACGATTCAATTGTCGTTGAAACCGTTGAGACTACGGTTGAAAAATATTGTAAGGACGTTTATGAAATTTGATTACAAGCCTTTTTATATAGCAGCTGGAAAAACAACATTAGATTTGCTAGTCTCCACCTCTTTATTTTGACCAACAAAAACAAACCCTAAACAAATTAATAAAGTTATCATTAATCCAAAAAATGGATACATAACTATATTGTAAATATGGTTCATAAAAGACATAGCAATTGGATTTACAAAACCCACTTCAAATTTTTCATAATACTGAGAAAATTTAAAAAGCAGACAGAGCCACATTTTAATATAAATAAAAAAATACACCAATGGCATTCCGAATAAAAGCCCCAGTAGCTTACGCATAATTGTAACAGGGGCGGCAACCATTAAGGCAATGAAGAAAACAAAAAACAAACACGAATTAGCCCAAGAATCAATAGGAAATTTTACAGGCGCATACTGCACCTGTTTTTTTCCTTCTTGCCTGGCTTTGGCTATTACTCGTTTCTTTTGTTGTTTACTTGTCAAGTATATTGTTGTATCATATTTATTTTTAGGGTTGGTATCTTTTTTCATTTTCACCTCACCACCGTCAACAAATTCTGACAACCAATAATTGCCGTTTGCCCTATAGAAATCGCCCATTTTTTCTCGACCTGATCCAGAATAAACCCAAATGAGCAATCCAATAAAAACTAATAAAAAAAGGAATAAATGTTTTATGTATACTGAGATATTATTTTTCATTGTTAGCAATTTTTAATTCTTCATTTTCATTAATAAAAAACAATAAGGCAAGCAAGCTAAAAATTATATATACAACTTGCCAAACACTTTCATGCATAACATCAAAAAAAGGAGGAACATGGACACCTATCAAATACAGACTAATGATTCTAATAAGATTTAGAGCAATCAAAAATATTAAACCAAAAAATATTCCCCTTACCTTTTTAGAAAAACTCATTGGGTAAACCAATAACGCACATATAAATAAAGCGCAGCCCTCTACCCCATCACATCCATTTTTAATACTTATTGAAAAAACACCGTTTCCAACAGTATCTTGTACAATAAAAAC
>JAHDGP010000325.1:0-2499 GCA_020627525.1 Bacteroidota bacterium | reverse complement strand
AGTACATTTAATAAAAAGCCTGCAATTTTAGCATAGGCAATGGCAATGTTTTTAATAACATATTCTTGAAAAACGGGCATCGCCCAAATAACATAAAACAAAATTAATGCAAGAAAAAAGCGTATGATGATAAGGTTAACAGGTTGAAGCAACAACAGTTTAATACGTTCATCTAACGAAGGCCTAACGTGCTCTAATTCAATCGTATTGCTGCTATTTTTATTCCTTTTGTTTTTTTTATTTTTTTTACTTCCCATTGTTTTTAATTTAAGAAAAGGCATCAGGTGCTTTCGCACCTGATGCTTAGACTAGTAAGCAACTGCACTCTAAACAAACTTTTTCATAATAGTATAAATTTATTTAGAACCCATTTAAACTCTTTCTACTGCAACACTTTTTTCATTAACTATAACCAACAATTGAATTAGATATGCCAGAACTGGACCTGCAATAATGGTTCCTACAAAATCTAACATAGTTATTGTACCATAAATTGAAACGGTCGCAATAGCAGCAGTCAATGCAAACAAACCTACCAGTAACAAAGCTTTTATAAATGCAAGCTTGTTTAATGGCAATTTCCCTGAGAATAATACTGTAGTTATTGATTCATTTATACCAATTCCGTAAGCCAGCAAATTACCTTGCGCCCCACCTACTGCTAAAGTGATAAAAGTTAATGTCAGTAAAGCCAATAAAATCAATCCCCACTCAGACATTGTTGGAATGGCATTAGAATCGGCAATCATCATATCACGTCCTCGAACACTGTCTCCCCTAATGGCTCCATTTGGACAACTATCTGTGTGAATATTTGCGTATACCTCATTGTTTCGGAACATCACCGACTGTGCTGATGTAAAATCTGGTTCGGTCCAATAACCATAAGCAGCTACATTATTAAAATTTGCGAAAGAAGGTCCAAGGTCAAAAATAACGCCACCGTTAGATCCAGCAGGTGCATTGTGGAAATGCGCTGCTGCAATTGGCTCAGTCATTTCACAAACTACCATCATATAATGTGCATTTGATTGGCCTCTATCAATGGTCACCATACCAACGCCTGTTCCGTCACAATCAGATGGAGGAACTTCATTTTCAGGACCGAAAATATAGGAGTAGTTTTCTCTTGCTAATTTGTATACTTGCCCTCTGATTTCACCATTTGGGTTTGCATCTGTATGAATATTCCAATAATATTCTCCACTTAAAAAAGCATTTAAAGAAGCAATATCTGTCAAAGGCAACATACCAATAATTTCATCTCCATTTATCAATGAAGTCAAATCATAAACAACGCCGCCAGTACTTCCAGCACCACCTGCATGAATATGTGCACTCATAATTGGACCAGATAGACCGTCTGCAATCAAGTGAAATGTAAGCGTTGATAAGTTGTAATCAACATTTACTGTTCCCAATGCAAAAGCAGCAGTCGCTACACCTGCTTGTGCACCATCTGCATAAGCATCAAAAGTAAGTGCTGGCTGCAACACCAATTGCGCTCTAATTTCTCCACCAGGATTTGCAGCAGTATGTACATTTATATAAACATTGCCCGCTGCAATATCCGCTGCATAAGCAGAAGGGTCTACAACAGCTCCAACAATTGAAGCACCTTGAATAAAAGGAGTTAAGTCTTCTATAACACCACCTGTTGATCCTGCTGGTGCCAGGTGTAAATGCGCACCAGTAATTGGACCACTTAAACCAGTTGTAGAAACATTTATTTCTAATTCATAACCCGCTTTAGATAAATTAAAGCTTCCCCAACCCAATGCGTCTGTCGTAACTGCTGGTACTTCGTTACTACCTTTTAAGTAGGCTGTGTATCGAAAATCTGTTTCTAAAAGAATTTGCGCTCGTATTTCACCACCAGGGTTTGCTGCAGTATGAACATTCAGATAATAATCTCCAGCTAAAAATTTTGCTCTTTCTGATGCAGAAATACCTGATAAAACGGTTGATACTCGACATCCGTTGATAGCACCACTAAGGTCAAAAACAACAGGACCATTTGTTCCTGGTGCACCTTCGTGAACGTGAATGCCCATTATTGGTCCAGTGAGATCTGCACCAGCAAATTCAATTGCTATGCTTTGTTTGTCTAAACTTAATGTAAATATACAAAGCCCCTGCCCAGGTCCAGCAACAGACGGCACTTCTTGTGCGCCAGTCATTCTCGCCGTCATTTGTAGACTTCCTGACAAATGATCTGCAAATGTAGTTTGAATTGATGCAAACAGCATCAATAAAACAACAATTGTATTCGTAAACTTTTTCATGAATTAAGGTTTTATTGTGAAAATTTTTATGTTCTAGCAAGACCTACGAAGGGAACAGGTGTTTTGGATTTACCAACACTAAAAAAATTTAACCAATAAAAGAAATGTGAAAAAGGCTGTTAGAGATAATGCGAATCAAGGGCTAAAATTTAAATCAATAGTATCAGCTTGCAGCAATTCAGTGAATTGAAGAATATTATGATAGAAACAATTT
>JAHDGP010000324.1 GCA_020627525.1 Bacteroidota bacterium | reverse complement strand
CTATTTCCAGCACCTTGGTTTCTTTTTTCTTTTAGAATACCAAATTGAATATTCATCAAGTCCCAGATATTTTTTCTACCATCACGACTTAATTTAATATTTTTAATGTCTGTTTGTAACTTTTTCAGTTCATTAAACAAACCTCCAACATTTTTTCCAGACTTGGCTTTCTCTTCTATTTCCGAAAGTTTTGCAATTATTTTCTCTTTGTTTTCATTGGCTTCCTTATTGAACTTTTCATTCTCTGATTCCATCAGAGACTTCAATTTTGTAAAGCAATGATTTAAAGTAGTACGCAACTCACCAAATTGATTTCTTGTGATGTTCCTTTCTCTATTGTGTAAATTCAATTTTTCAGAATACCCTTTAGCAGTATCCCAAAGTGTTCTATCATATTCAACAATATCATTCACTTCGTCGTAGAGGCTGTTTATTTCATTTGACATCATCTCAAACAAACGCATTGAGAGAATTTTAACTCTCCATTCCTGTTCAGCTCTTATGACAAGCTCTGTGTTATCTGCTTTAATATTTTCAGGCAACAAGTCTGTTTCTGTAACATCTCTTTCCTCAAAGCTATTACTTTCTGGAAATGTACTTGTATCAATGTCATCCCAATCGGCAAAGATTTTTTCAACAAAATCAGGAGTGAGTCCATTTTTCAAAAAAGTCCAAATTTTCACTTTCTTATCTGAAGCTAGCAAACGAAGTACAACCAGAATTTTCTGATCATTTTCGTTGGCTCCCCAAAACACAATATTATCTTTCATTTCTTTTCCGTATTGATTGATATTGTTCGTATTATACTGCAAAGTTAACACAAAAAACCCAAGAATACTTAATTACGGTATTCTTGGGTTTTCGTTGTGTTAAACTACACTTAAAAAGGATGCATTTTCACCAGTACTTTTCACATATCATATTGAATATCAAGCAACAAGAAACTTATTAATAAGTGATAATTTTCTGTACTTAAAATAAAAATAATTAGTGCTAAGTGATAAGATCAAATTAACATCCATAAATAATTTTCACAAAAAGCTGATTATCAAAACCTTGAATTATATTTTGATGGTTTTTAAATTGGTCTTATCACCTATTTGATTGAATGATTATTGCTTGTTTAGCGACCAATCATACTCATAAAACCCAATTTTTGTCCCATCAGGTATAGGTTCTTTTCTATATTGATTAATAAAATTTAAAAAAGCAGCTTCATCTCCTCCAAAATCGGCTTTGTACCACTCAAAAATTTTAGAGATAGCTAATATCCCATCCTTATATTTAACAAAATTCTTATCATTTAAGGCATTTATTGTATTGCTTTGTAGTTTACTTTCTAAATTTTCACTGGTAAAAGCTCCATTTGTCAATTTGGGGCAATCTACTGCACCACAAACCAAAGCAAAGTGAATTCGCGCATCGTTGTAAGTTGGTCTTATGATTTCGTTTTCAATGTGGTTCAATGTGATTTTTTCACCTGCAACCAAAAATGTTTTCTTATCAAAAAATCCATCAATAGATAAAGGAGAATCAAGTGGATAGTTTTCAACTACCTGCTTTATGACCAAAACATTGTATGCATTTAAATAAAAAGAAAAATCACTTTCTTTGCCTTGACTTTTATAATTTCCGATTTGCTCAACTAAATTATTCAAAGCTTCTGGATTGTCTTTTATACCTTTATAGTTTACTTGCCCATTTTTAACATGCTGTTTAAAAAAAGAATCAGCAGCAGTATTGATTGCTTTTTGACCAAAAATATTTACTGAGGTAAAAAGAACCAAAACTGATAAAATTGTTATAATTTGATATTTCATATTGCGAAAATATAGTTGTCTTTAAAATTTTCATGTCACACAGTGGACATTTTAAGATAGTAGCAGTCAAGTTAAGATTAATTAACTAAACTTAAGTTTAAATTACACCAATGGATTATTTCGAAAAATCAATAGAAATTCACAAAGCCCTAAAAGGCAAAGTGTCTATTCAATCAAAAATAAATTTAATTACGAAGGATGTCTGTTGCATACAGCCCTGGAATAGCAGGACCCAGCAAAGTGATAGCCGAAAACCCTGAAGCTGTTTGGGAATTGACCATCAAAGCCAATACGGTTGCTGTGGTCAGTGATGGATCAGCAGTTCTGGGTTTGGGAAACATTGGACCGGAAGCGGCGATTCCAGTTATGGAAGGAAAAGCCATGTTGTTTAAAAAATTTGCGGGCATTGATGCATTTCCGATTTGCCTTGCAACGCAGGATACGGATGAAATTGTAGAAACGGTGAAACGCATTGCTCCAGTTTTTGGAGGAGTTAATTTAGAAGATATATCTGCTCCAAGATCTTTTGAAATAGAAGAACGTTTACAGGATATTGGCATTCCTGTTTTTCACGATGATCAACATGGGACTGCCATTGTGTTGTTAGCAGCATTAATAAATGCAGCAAAAGTATTAAACAAAAACATTGAAGATTTAAAGGTGGTTGTAAACGGTGCAGGTGCTGCGGGAATTGCCATTACGAGAATGCTTCGTTGTATAAATTTTGATGATACTGTATGTGTTCCAATCAATGATATTATTGTTTGTGATAGCAAAGGTATTATTCACAAAGAAAGGGATAATCTTTCAACTGTGAAAAAGGAGTTATTGAATTATTCTAATAGAGAAAATAGAAAAGGTGATTTAAAAGATGCGATTAAGGGGATGGATGTATTTATTGGGGTAAGCATTGGCAACCTTTTGACGGCTGAAGATATAAAAACGATGAATCCAGACTCAATTATCCTTGCGATGGCAAACCCAATTCCCGAAATAATGCCAGAGGAAGCTTTGAAAGGTGGGGCTGCTATTGTTGGAACAGGGAGGAGCGATTTTCACAATCAGGTAAACAATGTTTTGGCTTTTCCTGGAATATTTAGGGGTGCGCTTAATGTGCGGGCAAAGCGTATTACACCAAAAATGAAACTTGCTGCTGCTTATGCATTGGCTGAATGCATTGATCATCCAGTTGCGAAAAAGATTTTACCAAATACTTTAGATATGCGCGTTGTGGGAAAAGTATCGAAAGCTGTGATGGAGGCGTATGAAGGATAACATCTTGCTGGTTATTTTATTAATTGTAAAATGTAAATTGCTATTTAGCCTTCAGCATTTCTTTTAAGTCCGTTATTCCAAATTTTAGCTTTTCGGCTATTTTCAAGGAACGGTCTACTCTGGTTTGAGTTTGCTTTGCTTTTGAAATGTAATGAATGATGGACCTTTTTCTGCCATCCGTTAATTGTTCAAAATAGTAGCTTGCATCAGGATCAGTTTCAAGAACAATTTCAAGTTCTTCTGGCATTTTGGCTTTAAACTTGGTTTGGTCCTTTTCAAAGTTTAACTCCAGTTTGTCCTCAAATTCAATGTTCAACATTTTCTTTGTATTTTTTCCAACTCCGATGAAATAGCCTAAGTTTTTACTGGTTTGAATAGCACAATGGAATTTTGTTTTATTTACAGAACAAATAACTCGTTTCCCAAATTTTTCAATAATCATACTACCTTCCTCATCAGATAATGGAATCATAAACATGTTGTACTGAGCTTTTTCGAGTGTACTTTCAATTTTCATTTTAGCATTTTGATTATTTGATAATCATTACACAAAATTAAACAGAAAAAGTTTTATCGAGTTCAATTCCCAACCTTTCAATATCTTTTAAACTTCGAATCAGATAAGTAAGTAAACAAAAGTAAACAAGTATTTTAGAGAATAAAACCTCTCTGCAAATGTCATATTGGATTCAATATCCTTTCTAAGTTACATTAGTATTAAGAATGAGTGTATTGCAAGGTCAACATATAAAAGTCAATCACCATCAAGATATGTTAATAAATACCAAGTTCGACAATTTAAAATCAGCGTATACTTTTCTTAGCAAGGTTTCAAAAAATGAAAAATGCAAACCACTTTGTTCCATAGATATTTTACCTTCTGAAGCTAAAGTAATTGAATCATAGCCAATACTTATTTCATTATTGTTATGGTAGATAGTTGCATAACCATAATTATATTTTTGAAAATTCTGGTATACTTGTTCTTCAGCAAGTTGCAAACATTCACTCACTGAATCCTTTTCTTTTAAAGAATTAATTATGGAATCACATTCTCTATTTTTTTTGTGAAATTCTTTATAAAATTTAGTTAGAAAAGGAACCAATTCCTTTTTTAAAACATCTTCTTTGACTTCAAAAATAATAGAATCTTCTGACTCAGAAACATTGAATATATCATCATCAGTCTTTAAAAATTTCTGTTGTAAAAACTTCTGCTTATCAATGTTATTATCATCTACGGAATCCAACACATCTTTACCTGTGAAAAATTTTGTCAACAATAAAGTATTTAAAAAAGCTCCCATATTAGTTGAATTTAATATTATTCCAATAACACAAATGCACTGCAACAACACACTAAATAATTAGTGTATTGCAACAGCCCAAAAGTAAAGTTGTTTTTCTTTTAGTCTTTGTATTTTTTAAGCCTCTGCTCCCCAGATACGCTCTACTTTCCAAAGCTCAGCTATTTCGTCTCCGAAATTAAGAACAACATCTTCATACATTGGATTGTCTGATGCAAAAACTCCTACTTTAGAGCTTTTGTCAAAACTCTTTAATCTTTTTACCAAAAGCTCTCGATGGGTATTAATGACAAATTTCTTATTTATATAAAATGACAAATCGCTTTCCAAAGAAAATTGTTTACAAATCACATAATCTCCTTGCTCAATTCTCGGAAGCATACTATCACCAATGACTTCAAAAGCCAAAAGATCTTTACCCAAACCAAAACCATAACGAGGCACAGTGATTGCATCCAATCCATCTCGGAAAGATCCATTCTCAAAGTTTGTTAAATATCCAGCTTGAACTCTGTATGAAACCACTTTTATTTGAAGGGCATCCAAACTGTTCAAGTCCATTTCTTTTGAACTATTGCTTTTTCCAGGCGCATCGTTAGACAATTCTTTATATATAAGATCATCCAAACTTATATCATTGTATAAATTGCTTAATATTTCTAACTTCTCTAAAGGGGGAACATTTTGGTCTCTTTCATAAGCACCATAAGCGGTTACCGTAATACTTAATTTTTCAGCGATATCCTCTTGGCGGAACTTCTTTTGTTTTCTCAGAAACTTAAGATTGCTTGCTAAAAACTTCATTTTTAAAAATTTTGTTAAAAAATATCATTTAAACTTGATAATATCATTTTAAATGATTAATATTGCATTATAATTATAAACAACTCTTCAAAATTAACTTAAAATGTGGTAAATAACAAATTATGAGTGATATTTTAAATTAAAAAGAAATTATTAATGACTAAATAAATTAAAACTAAAAGTTTCTTTGTTTGCCTTTATGAACAGG
>JAHDGP010000323.1 GCA_020627525.1 Bacteroidota bacterium | reverse complement strand
GAGATACTTTATCAATCCGCTTTTCAAAAAACTTGGTTGAAACATTGTCTTATCGGGAGTTCAACAATATGAAATATACCTGGACACTTGGATATGTTGAATTTGAAAGAAATGGTAAATGGTACTCATTACACCAAAAACTGAAACAATCAGAGAATTTTATTATCCCTTTTAATATCGAAAATTGGAATACCTCCAAACTGGAAGAAAAACTGTACTTAGAAATTCTTCCCATCCAATTAAGGTCAGATGAAGAAGGAAATAAAACTCGTGTCATTGAACGATGGAAAAACCAATAGCCCGCAAAAAAACATTATATGAAAATATCTAAGTTAGCATTCTTTACAAATCTCTGTATTGTCATCATCTATATAGCCTCTATTAGTCAGTTAATCTATACAGAACACTATTTAGAACAAAACGAGGAGATCATTGCTGAAGATGAAGAATTTTATCTTCAATTTTCTAACAAACATGGAATAGCTGTTGGTAAAAAAAATATCGCTGGACAAAAAGCCTGGGAGTATTTCCATAAGAACTATATCCCTAAAATGTTCAAGGAGTGTAATGGCTACTACTACAGTATTAACCAACATAAAAAAGCGGTAAAAATTCCCTGTACTGCCGAGTGGTGGTTGTGCATCCTCCAAGACACTCAATATAAATATGTCCCTTATTATAAAATTGATGCTTACAAAAAATTCGCATACTACTCCAAAATCATTAGTCAAAAAGATGGGACTCTCACACTTGAGATGCAGCTCCAAGCTATCCCTTTTGGCAATGTAAAACATCAGGGACTATTCACAATGGAGGTGGTTATGAATTACAAATATGATGTATTAGACATCTACAGTAAAGAAGAAGCTAAAGAGTGGTTTCCGGTTTTTGGTAAGGGCATTTACCCAAGAACCTACTCCTGTGAATCCCTTACAGCCAATATTGGCGAAAAAGTAAACCTCTAAAATCAATCCAAATATGGCAACCAGTACAACCTCAAAAAATGAAAAATCTTATTTTATTGGTACTACTATCATTACATTTATCATCATGTATATACTTAATATACATAGCACCAATACACTTGATGGTGTTGGATTTGGATTCAGTATATTTCGTACTTTCTGTTATTCTTACTTTTCACTCCTTCTTTTCTATGTTCTTTTTCGTTTCTATGAAGTATTTTTTCTAAAAATAGAAAGTACCGATTTTGAAATTTTAGAACGTTTCCAAAGTATTTTAAAGACCTTAAAAATTGTCTTTGGAATAGCCTTGGGTATTCAGGCTCTTTGTTACCTCTACTTTGGATATATGGCTATTGTTGAAGAAACAGATGCTAACATTCTGCACTTTATAATCTCTGAACTTATCAATCTTTTCCAAATAGGTAGTGAATGGATTCGATACCATATCGAAATGGTTATTCGGGTAAATAATCCTTGTATTCTCAATTACTGTGCAAATGAGCATCCTACCGTTCCTTATGTTCTGGCTTTCCTCTCGTTTTATATCCTACGAAAAATGATGAGGTATAGCTTAACAAGAAAATTAATTCTGTGGGTGTTTAAAAACATGAAAGAGATTCTTATATTTTCTTTCAATATTACTCAAAAAATACTTTTGTTTTTACTTAAATCATTACTCTTCGTACTTCGGTGTTTTGTCTTAATAATATCCTCAAGACTAGCGAAGCGGATTGGGGCAAATGTTCTTAAAAAAAGTGCTACTGTTCTGACATTAGGTGTTTTCAATAATGCATTAGGTTTGGTTTGGGAAGAACTCAAAATAGTAGATAATTGGATAGAAAAATTCGACACCCATTTTATCAATAACTAAATACAAAGTAGTATTGAATCACCTCAAACACAACCTGATAACTGCCTTACTAATTGACCTGTTTGTGCATTTGTGCATTTTCAAACCAATGGCATCACAAGTACACAAATATGGACTTGATGGTTTTTCGTGGTGGAATAGTTGGCTTTACCATTTGCTTTTTGATTCAGGAAAATATCCTGTTATTGCTGTTGAACCTGCTTATAAATTATTTGGAGATGGCTGGATTAATCTTTTTGTAAAACCATATCTCTTAATACTCTTTTTGGTAGTTTGCTCTAAGTATATCATCCAATTTGGCAGCTTTATTTTTAGATGGCTTGAAAAGATTCTATTTAGTTTTATACTCCCTCTACTATGGGACTTCATCAATAGTTGTGGTGTCATTATACAAACAAAAATGGGCTTCTTTTTTAAAACAAAAACAAAATCAATCTTTGGAAATGCTGAACTAGCTGACTTTTGGGCTAGGCGTAAATTCCTAAAGAGCAGTTACCAAGGTTTTAGTATTGGCTCTAAGGTAAGTATTAGTGAAAAAGATGCTCATGCAGGAATGATTGTAGTTGGTCCTCCAGGGTCGGGAAAATCTACAATTACTGCTTTCCCTTCTTTGCTCAAAAGCAAAAATGTTTCCTGGATTGTAATGGACCCAAGCCAAGAATTGTATGAAACAAGTGGATACCTCAAGGAAAATGGATACAACATTCTCCGGCTTAATGTCCAAAAATTAGAACATTCTGTCCGCTTCAATCCCTTACTACGATGTAAGAATACAAGTGATGTTTCTAAGTTATCAGAAACACTTATTAAAATGGCTTATTCCTCTAAAGGGGAATCTGATAACTATTGGACAAGTTCAGCAAAACGATTGCTCAAATGTTTTCTGATAGCCATTAAAAACCAAGTTCCTAGTAAAGCACATCTACCAAATGCGTATCGCATTTTGTCTGAATTTGAATTTAATCGAGAGCAAATAGAACGGTTTATTTTGGAGAATGTAGATGAGAGTACTGCTAAAGAATTTAAAGGAATCTTAGCTGCGAATAGTAAAGAATTTACTTCTTTCCTTTCTACGGCTCAAACTGCTTTAGAAAAATTTGGTGGTGATGAAAATATTGCCTGGTTAGTATCAGGAGATACATTGGATTTTAATTTATTTCGGAAAGAAAAAACCGTTCTCTTTTTACAATTTCCGGAAATTGATTTGCCCTATTATGCCCCTCTTCTAAATATCCTGACTACTCAATTAATGGACTTTTGTATGAAAGAAAAGGTCAAAAACCAAAGATCTGTTTTCTTCTTACTGGAAGAGGTTGGAATACTTCGGATTGATAAACTGGATGTGTATTTATCACAACTAAGGAAGTATAATGCAGGCGCATTATTAATACTTCAAGACATCAATCAACTGTCCGTACAGTATGGAAATATCAAAGCAAAAGCTATACTTGGGGCAATCAATCACAAAGTCTTTTTAGGGGGCTTATCACATGAAACTTGTAAGGAAATAGAATCTATTATTGGTCGGACAACTGTTTCGGATAGCAATGGTCGGGAACAGGGAACAAATGTATTATTTGCCAACCAAATACGGATGCTACCCAAAAATACGATTCTTTATATCAGTAGTTCTCGAAAACCTGTTAAACTTGAAGTAAAACCATATTATAAACATCGGCGACTACTAAAAAGAAGTTGTATAGAAAACTATGAAATTGCAACCTCTTTACTGAGTACACCAGAGTCAATAGATTACATACACTTGGATGATGTTTAATTGTTAAAGGAGTGTTGAATAGGTTCAACATTTTTTGACCTTTTGTGGAAACTATGCTATAAGTAAGATTAATCTTATTTAATCCAATCAAATATGGATAATAGCATTACCAGCACCATCTTGAAAATTATCTTTTCTCCTTTGGCCCTAGTCTTGAGAGTGTTATCGAAACTTTCAGATATAATTATCCTTCCTATTCAAAGGATTCATTTTCTGTTTCGATGCCATGCTAAAGCGTTTGTAATGGGAATTTATGACCTTATCACAGGAGCAAAACAAAACCGATGGACGGTTCATAAAAAAGTTTATCAGCAAATTGTCCAAAAGTTAAAAGAAGAACAGGCAGATTTAGAGTTTCATACAGAATTTATTATTCAAATGTTAAATATAGAAAAAAATTATTCCTATGGGAAATCAACTTACTAAAGCTGAACAACAAGAAATTATTTTAAAGGCTCAACGAAAATCCACTCACCAATTTATTCAGTGGAAAAAAAATGTGAATCGTGGCTTTGCTGGTTGGCTCTTTCCTCTCCCAAAGTGGATTGCTAAACGCCAACACAAAGCCTTTTTCCAACAAGCGATTCAAGAGCTTACTGAACAGAAAAAGACAGAAAAAGAATTGGAAAAAACAAGTGAATGGAAGCAACTTTTCCCCACCAAAAAACGAGAAAAAGACATTGCCGATCTTCGTAAAAAAAAGCAAGAAAAGCAAAATGAAAGGGACAGGTCTGGACAAGAAAACGATGACAGAGAGCGGTAAACTACCGCTTTCTGTTGTTTCTATTCCGTTCCTGTTCTCGTTCTCTTTTTTCACGTAATCGTCTTAAATCAGCCAAATCCTTTTCGATTCTACGTTCTGTTTCCAGAACTGCTTTTTTATTAGAAAGTATCAAATCCATTTTTTCACTATACTTTATTTTAGCCGCCAAAGTGGTAAAACGATACTTCCTGTTATTAACCACAATACCTGTGGCTTGTCCTTTTCTTTCATATACCTCATACCCCTTACCATTCATTTCCTTCACAAGTGTTTTAAGGTTATGTGCTTTAGAAATAGCTGATTGGAAATCTTCCAAAATCAAGGCAACTACCGAAAAATCAGCTTTTCGATTTTCCATCTGTTGTTTGATCTTTTCTTGTTTGTTACGGTTATACTTCTGCCGTTTCTGAACACCATCTCTACTCTGAACGTATGATTTAGCGAGCTGCGGATACTTAGACAATTGATATTCCTCCATCGCTCTACGTTGCCCTTTAAATTGTTCTTTACTCACTCGCATAGAGCGGTTATTCCCTTGCTCATTACCACTTATCATAAAATGGATATGAACGTGTTTCTTATCAAAGTGAGGGCGTGCTAAAACTAAACCATTTTTTGCTCTTAACTCGATGTATTTTCGAGCCATATCATACAACATAGAACGAGTGATTTTATCCTGATCTTCCGGAGCGAAACTTGCTATTTCATGATACATGGTTACTCCATTCTTGCGCCTCTTTCGTTGTTTATCATTCTCTAAAAAAGCATCAGAAACATCTTCTATATTATCAATATCCACTCCATAATCTTGAAAATTATGGAGTAAAACAAAGTCTCGTTCATCTATCTTTTTTTGTTCTTTTTTTCCTCCATCTGCTTCACGCAAATGTTCTTCGTAGATATAGCCTACTAGTTGCCGAAAAGAAATATCCTTTCGTGTATTGCTGTTAATTATCATAGGTCTGCTTTTTTAGAGACTCTTGATGACATCAAGAAGTCGCTTTTTTTCGGATGGATTTTTACTCAAATAGTTTCTCAATGCTTCCTCTATTTCAGGTGGTTCTTTTAAAAAAGTATTT
>JAHDGP010000322.1:2750-5457 GCA_020627525.1 Bacteroidota bacterium | reverse complement strand
AATAGGATCAATTGAATGGATCAAGAAGGCAGCTTCCAATACAAATTCATTCAACTTTTCAATTTCTGATATTCCATTATTGCTTTTGAAATTATTTCTATTTTCTGTTCTTACTTTGTTAATCACAGAGCCATTTACCAAAACTACTGAAAAACAAAAACATTTATCCAAAAATTTGTTACTGCAAGACCAATCTTTGATTGAAGAAAATATTTTACAAGAACAGAATACAAACCACAGATATAAAGACACCATAATATTTACAAATCCAACACAGTTGCAACAGCAATTGAATCATCTTTCGTATCAAGCAGAGCAGTATGATACTGTTTTTGTTTATATAAAAAACTCTTTATCAAATTTACCAATCAAACCGATCACTACAAATGAAAATGTGGTGTTAAATTTAATTCCTTCCAAAGATAATGGGCAGCTTTGTTTTAAAAGGGACGATGAAGATTATAATTATTTATTGGAAGATACCCTAGCAAGATTTACGAATGAGATTTGCGACGGAGGGGAAAATTTTGATCAAAAAACTAGTGTAAATTTTGAGAGTAAAAGTAATTTAGCAAATGATCTGTTCGAAGTCATTAACGCCAATTCAAGGTATGGAGTTGATACTGTAAAAAATACTGAGAAGGTGATAGCTTTTGATATGGAACCCCGAAACAGTTTGTTTGCTATTAATGCTTCAAAGGATTCATTAACAGTATTCGAGGAAAATTTCACAAAAAATAATAATAAAACTGACTTGATAAAATTCCCTTATCAATTTACCAGTTTTATTTTTAGCGGAGATACTTTAAATGACCTTTTCGCGCAAATGGATCTTAGAAAAAGCAGTCAAGGAAATTTTGTTTCAGTTAATGAAAGAAGGAAAATTATTAAAAACAACACTGTCAGCAAAAGTAGCTTTTACGATAATTATCTCTGGATTACAGCATTTTTCTTAATAATGCTAGAAAGAATATTCATCCATAGAAAAATAAAAACAAGTTGAACGCAAGCATAAAGAAATATCTATTCAAACAAAGGTTTGTAAAACTTACAGAGTTATTGCTGATTTCGGCATCTATTTCTGTAGCAATATTTTTATGCTTATTTTTCTTTTCAAACAAGGCTGTTATTTTTTCCTTGCTTGCATTTTTATTGCTTATACTTTTTGGTGGATATTATTTGTACAAAAAATACAACTATCAAAATGCTAGTATTGATCTAAACAACAAAATTATTGACTTAGAATATTCAACAGATTTGTTAAACAATTCCGATGAAAATTTAAGCAGCATTGAAAAAATTCAAAAGCAAAAAATTCAAAGTAGAATAGAAAATTCAATAAGTTTGGTTAAAATTGAAAACAAAATTCCAAACTATTTACTGCTATTGATATTCGTTTTGTCGATAGGAATACTTATCGCTCCTTACAAACATTTGTTAAACTTCACATCGTCAACTGAATCTCAAAACATTGAATCATTTCAAAAAAATATTGTCCCAAATGAAACAATGAAGGATGTTTTAACTAATCAACCGCCAAAGTTACTTTCTACATCTGCAAGCGTGTCTCCTCCCAACTACACCAAACTATCTATCAAGAATTTTACTTTGGAAAATCTTGAAGTACTAGAAAACAGTACAATTCGATGGCAATTGACCTGTTCAGAAAACACAGACAAGGTGAAATTTGTAAAAGACGGTTTAAAAAAAACTGCTTGTCAAAAAAATAAAAACAAGTATATTTTTGAAACGGTAGCACTAAATAATTTTGTGTTCAATTTTGAATTAGAGAGCAATTCAGGCTTAAAATACACAAGTGAAATATTTGAAATAAAAGTAAATAAAGATGCAACGCCTATTATTTCAATTAATAAGGATGATGTAATTTACTTAGAATACTATGAAATTGAACCTCAAAATGTTTCGCTAAAAATCAATGATGATTTTGGGATTGACAAAGTCGAGCTTTTTACAACTGTCAGTTCGGGTTCGGGAGAATCGGTTAAATTTCGAGATTCAACAATTTTAGTTTACAAAAATAAGAATGGTACAAATGACATAAATTTAAATCAAAAAATTAATCTTCCAGAATGGAATTTAAAACCTGGTGAGGAGTTTTATTATCATTTCAAAGCCTATGACAATAAAGTCCCAAAGCCTAATATTGGGAGGAGCAATAATTTTTTAATTGTAATTGAAGATACAACAGAGGTGGCCTCCTTCGTCGGTTCTGATTTTCCGATAAATACTATGCCTGCCTATTTTCGAAGTCAAAGGCAAATCATTATTGATACGGAAAAATTGATTGCTAAAAAGTCGACAATTTCGGAGGAAGAATACCTCGCATTGAGTAATGAAATTGCCAATGATCAGAAAATTTTGCGATTGAGATATGGAAAGTTTTTAGGGGAAGAATTTGAGTCAACCGCAGGCGGAGGTTCTCATAATCACGAAAGTCACGATCACGATTCCAATTTAGAAACTGAAGAAGAACATATTCATACTGAAGATTGCGAACACGATCACAACCACGAAGGGCACGAAGGACACAACCACAAAGGGCACAATCATGAACACGATCACAACCACGAAGGGCACGAAGAACACAACCACGAAGGGCACGACCACGAAGGGCACGATCATGAACACGATCACAACCACGAAGGGCACGAAGGGCCATGAACACGATCACCGAAGACACAACCAC
>JAHDGP010000322.1:0-2740 GCA_020627525.1 Bacteroidota bacterium | reverse complement strand
AAGAAAAGAACACCCCCGAAGGGCACGTAGTACACAGAAGGACACAATCACGGACACGACCACGGAAGGCAAGATCCAGATATTGATGCAAATTTAGCAGCGACGGAGGAGTTACTAGAGCCTTACGTTCACTTTCATGATATGAAAGAAGAGGCAACTTATTTTGATGTTAAAATTCAAACAAAATTGCGGGCTGCCTTAAATAAAATGTGGGACTCGGAATTGCAACTAAGATTGGGAAAACCTAAATTAGCATTACCTTATGAAAAAACTGCTCTAAAATTTATAAAAGAAATTCAACAAGATTCGAGAATCTATGCGACGAAGATGGGTTTTGATCCACCAAAATTAAAACCTAAAAACAGATTTAAAGGAGAGACTGCCGATATTAGAAATTTGACTGCACTAAATAACTTGGACCTAGAACTCAATGCAAAAAGCCTTATAAAATACAATAAAAAATTAGCGTCAAAATTTGATCAATCTGATGAAATAGACAAAGAAAAGATTGAGTTATTAGACTTAATAGCTAGTGAGTTGATTGGAATTTCAGACAAAACGTCCTTACCCTATTTTCAAACTTTATCTGTTATCAATAAAATAAAAAATAAAGAAACAAATGATCCGCTAAATTTGTATAGAGATTTTAAAATACAAATGAACAAAATTATTTCAAAAATAAACAAAGCTCAGATTCAGAAAAAAACTGTTTTAGGTCCAAGCTTAGGACAAAAATTCATTAGATCTTTAAACAATTAATTTTACTATTTCATCTTTTAAGTTTTGCTTAGCCTGTTTCTCAAATTTATCATTAAAAAATGAGGTTTTATAAATTTGATCCAAGGCAAGAAATTTTTCAATGACAAACTTCCTACCAATTTTGTATTGTTCCAAAGGATACATTTTATATTCTTGACGTATTTGATCTGTATATTTTATATAGTCTTTCTTGGAGGCTCCTAATATAGACAAGTCGATATCTACCAAATAATTTATATCTGTCACATTACTTTTACTGTGTCCTTTTGTCGCTAAAATCATTTTTTCACACAGTGCAACTTCCCTTTCCACCAAGCCTAAACGCAGCAATCTTTCTTTTAACAAAATAGCGCTTTGTTCTTCGTTGTCATTTTTGGTTGCATCATAAATTATATCATGATAGAATACAGCAAGATGCAACACATTGATATTTTCAATCTTGTCTTCAACAAATTTCAGTTCAGCAAACATATTTTCAAGATGTTGAAGATTGTGGTAATGCCGTGAATTGTCAGAGTAATGCTGTTCAATTTCCATCCAATACTCATCAACAATTATTTGAGCAGAAGTATAATTTGCAAGTAAATTTTTGAATTTATTTTCTAGCATTTTTCATTTGATAAAACTCTCTAATCTCTTTAATCTAGCTGGCCCATAAGTTTGCAACCACTTATCACCAGACAACAATTCGTGAGCCTTTCTGAAATACTTTGACGATTCATTAAAATTTTCTTGAAGCAACAAGCACTCGCCTATTTCTTCATAAACATAACCATCTTCCTCTGCTTTTCCAGCCTTTATTTCATTTAATAAGTTGTATTGAATATCTAAAGCCTCATCTACATTTGTTAGAGAACGCAAAGCCCTAGCAATTGACCATTTAGATACAAATACACGCTTATCATCTTTCATTTCTAAATTGTGACTTAGGCATTTTTCAAACATATCTAATGCTTCATCAAACTTGCCCTGGCTGTGAAAATCCCAACCAATATTATTATAAAGTGAACCTTTCCACTTCTTAGTTGAAGAATCTTTGCTTTTTTCACAAAGTTCCAAAGCTTTGATATTCCAATCCAATTTTTTATCGGCTGGCACCGAAATTGCCAACATGTGTGCCGCATCAATTGCATAAAAATCTTCTTTGTTTTTAATGGCTAAATCATAAGCAAGATTAAAATGTTCGATAGCCTCTTTCTTAAAGTTTGCCGAATTAAATGTCCGACCTCTTTCTAGTGAGCACCTCACCTTCGGTACGATCATATCTGGAAGCAACTCCTTTTCTACATCATTTAATATAGCATGTGCTTCTTGAAATTTCAATTGTAAACTTTGGGTACGAGCCATCTGTGTTTTCAATTCCAATACATAACATATATCATTTGCCTCAATTGCTTTTGCAAGTAACTTCTCAAACTTTATGGCAGTTCCTTCAGGATTTGAATAATCCCAAAGTGTGTCTATTTTAGGCAATTTATTGTCAGTTCTATTTTTATTCATGGTAGTTGTATGTTATGTATCTGCCAACAAAATTAAAGCCAATAATGTTCCAATTACTTTTTATCAATTAACAATCAAAAACGCAATAAAATAAACTTGGACTTGAAATAGTTTTTGTTGCTTTTATTCTAACAAGCCACCATTCAACAAATAACAATTTGAGGCTTGAGCTATCAATGAATTCAATCTCCCTCTTTAAGTTTGTATTGCTTTACCAAATTCAAGACTTTTCCAGCCATCGCAATAGCTTTTTCGTTAGCTTTTTTCTTGTGCGGATTGTTTTTTAAGAACTCATTCTTTGCTTCAAAGTTCTCTATTTCTTTGTTCATTAAGAAGGTTAAATTCTCCATAAATTTTATTAAGCGAACATCTTTTAATGTTTGAGTATCCATATCCTTGAAACAGCGCTCATTTACCAACTTGTATTTTAACTTCCAGTCTTCTATATCATATTTTGTAATAATTTCTTCATAACGATCAT
>JAHDGP010000321.1 GCA_020627525.1 Bacteroidota bacterium | reverse complement strand
AAATACTCGAAAATGATTCTTGGTAAGATAGAGGAAAACAATACAAAAGTAGCAGTTGATTTTCGTAATAAAAAAGTTACAATTGAGCACATAATGCCCCAAAAAATTGAAGATAAATGGAAGGAGGAATTGGGAGACAACTATGATGAAATCCATAAGAAATACTTGCATAATATTGGAAATTTAATTCTTACTGAGTTTAATAGTGAGATAGGGAATAAACCATTTGACGAGAAAAAAAGAAAACTTGAAACATCTTCACTTAATTATAGATTGGACGTAATTAAGTGTGAGAAATGGAATGAACAGAGTATTTTGGAGCATCAATCTAATATGATAAAGTGGTTACTTGGTTCTTTTCCACTACCAGAACCATTACAAGAAGTATCTAATTGGAATACTGAGCTTGTTGAAAAGTCTACTTTTTCTCCCTTAGAATCAGACGCAGGTGAAATTGCAGAAGGGAACAAACCTATAGAATTACAAATACAGGATAAAGTTATAAAAGTAAAAACTTGGCAAGAGGTGTTAATCCGATTTTTGAAATATCTCAAAAACAATCCAGATTTTGATTTTGAATTTATTTTAGACAACCAACTTGATTTGTTTAACAGAGAAGAAACTATTTTAAAGTGGGGCATCCTCAAAGAGATAATTGATGCCAACGTTAATCATTCAAATAGATATAAGACTTTTGAAGGAAAAGTGTGGGATAAAGTAAAAGAATTAAACGATGATTTGTTATTTATTCATATCAATATTTCTGCTTCAAGATGTCTTTTGAGAATTGCTAAAATTATGGAGAAATTTGATATGCCAAAAGATTCAGTAACCATAAAGTTGAAATAGAAGAAGGTATAGATGAAATTTTTTTCCAAGTTGAAGATTGATAAAATATTTACAGATAATATTATCTTTGGAAATTAAAAAATGTAAATAAAATATACTGATATGGCTTTTGATGCGGAATTTAAAAAAGCGTTAAAATTACTTCCGGATAAGGAGAAAGATAAGTTGATTCTCAGGTTGTTAAAACGCGATTTGCAATTAGCCGATAGATTACGGTTTGAATTAGTTGATACTGATTCAGTCCAAGATAAAAGAGAATCATTAGAGAGTTTGATTATCGAGAGCATTGAAATGGCATCAGAACGATATTATTCACCAGGATATTTATTGATGGATGTTCGAGGAATAAGTGGAAGAATCAATGACCATGTCTCAATAACAAAAGATAAATATGGTGAGATTAGCTTGAATTGCTTAATGTTGCGCCATCTATTGGATCTAAATAATGATCGAATTGATTCAGAGACACAGCGAAAATCTCATACATTATGTATTTACATAATTGCTCGGACTTTTAAAATTCTGATGTTAATACAAAAGCAGCACGAAGATTTGCACCTAGAATTTCAGGAAGATATTGAAGCCATTGGAATGCTTATAGGAAACAACGATAATTTGATGCAAACAGCAATCCGCAATGGTCTTGATGTAAACTGGTTAATTCAATTTAAAATTCCTGAAGATATTTTTGATATTTATAAAAACCTACGAAAAAACGGATATTTGAGATAAAATAAAAAGCCTGCAAGCAACAAAAAGCAAAATGTTCATGCTTCTGATTGCATTTATTTGTATATCTTTAGTTTCCGATTATCTGCAAAAATTCAATTAAGAATGTCAAAACTCAAAGAGATTAGAACAAAACTCAATTTGACTCAGGAAGAGCTTGCTGATAAATCAGGGATTTCTGTAAGAACCATTCAACGTATTGAATCCGGGATTGAACCCAAAGGTCAAACACTTAAATTATTAGCAAAAGCTTTAGGAATAGAAGAAAAAGAATTACTTGAAAAAGAAGATACACATATTAAAATTAATTCCACTTTGATTAAGATCATCAATCTTTCATCATTGCCTTTTACTTTAATCCCACCAGCGAATATTGTTATTCCACTAGTTATAATGTTTGCCAAAAAACAGTTTGATCCACTGGCGAAACAAATTATTTCTATTCAAATTTTATGGTTTATAATTGCTTTTATAATTTTTATGTTAAGCTCTTTTATGAAGAACTGGTTCTCGCTTGGAAGTAAGTTTATTTTAGTTGTTATGATTTTATTGGTTTTATCAAATGTGCTGATCATTCTCAGAAATTCGGCAGAGATTGACAAAAAAGGGAAGCTGTTTTTTAGACTGAGTTTTAGTCTTATATGAGCTTTGCGTGAAGATGGCAGCATACTGTCAGGGTATTGGCGGGTAGGTTTTTGTGATGAAAATCAACAGTGATCGTATTTTTGCAGAAAAAATATGATCAGTATGAAAAAACAAGTTTTCTTTAGTGCAGCTTTTATTGTTTTATCTATTTTTAATGCCATTGGGCAGATAGATAAGAATTCAGATTTGTATATCGAATTCAAAAAATTAGATAGCATTTTCTTTGAACGTGGGTTTAATCAATGTGATATGATGTATCTGAAAAATCATATTTCAGATGATTTAAAATTTTATCATGACCAAAGTGGCTTTCAAGATAGAAAAGCCTTCTTTGAAAATACTCAAAAATACATTTGTTCAAATTCAGAACAAAAGCCGATTCGTAAAGTAGAAGCAAATAGTTTAGAAGTATTTCCCTTATACAACAAGGGAAAACTATACGGTGTCATTCAGAAAGGAATTCATCATTTTTATATTAGGGAAAATGGTAAAGAAGACTTATGGACAAGTACAGCCAAGTTCACTAGTGTTTGGATTTTGGAGGATGAAATTTGGAAAATAAGTGAAGTACTCAGTTACGACCATCAAGACCCAGTTTTTGAAGCCTCAAAAAATGATATTGAAAAATTACTAGATGAAAATAAGGTTCCCGCCTTAGGGATTGGGATAATCGAAAATGGTAAACTAACAAAAGTTGAAGTTTATGGGACTTTAGACCTACAAAATACCGCACCCTACAACAGCATATTCAAAGTAGCCTCTTTAACAAAGCCTATTGTTGCTTTGACTGCATTAAAACTAATTGACAAAGGTGTATTGGATATGAATGAACCTTTACATAAATATTGGATTGATCCTGATATTAAAAATAATAACTGGTATAAAAAATTGACGCCAAAACTCCTTTTATCACACCAAAGTGGATTTCCCAATTGGCGTTACCTGACTGATGAAGGCAAACTTAAATTTCAATTTGAACCTGGAACCAAATATCAATATTCTGGAGAAGGTTTTGAATATTTGAGAATAGCGATTGAAAACAAATTTGGCAAAAGCATTGAAGAATTTGCGACTCTGGAAATGTCGGATACTCATTTTTGGTGGGATTCAGAAATGGACGAAACTAGGTATGCCCAAAACTTCAACAAACAAGGAGGAAAATTAGAGACCATAAAATATTATGAGGCAAATGCTGCGGCAAATCTTCTAACAACCATTGAAGATTATGGAAAGTTTTTAGCTTATGTAATAAACGGCGCTGAACTTTCTGAAAACTTGTATCAAGAAATGATAAAACACCATGTGAAACTTAAAGAAAATGATTTTTTCGGACTGGGTTGGGAAATTTTGACTGACTTCAGTAATGATGAATTTGCTTTACTACATACTGGTAAAGACTCTGGTGTAAATACACTAGCAATCTGGTTTCCTAAATCTAAAAATGGGTATTTAATATTTTTGAATGGAGATAATGTTGATAATATTTATAAGGAATTAGTGACTAAAAGACTTTATCTTGGAAATGATTTGTGGAATAAAAGATAGAACTCATTTGAACCAGAAAGCTTAAGCTGAAAGCTACTAATTTATAATTAATTGCATTTCGATTATAATGTTCATAATAATCACCTAATTGATTTTCTATTTATGATTCTTAAGTGTAAAGCAAAAGACATAACGAACGTTTGTTAGCCTGTGTTACTTGATATTTTAAGTGAAAATATTTAATTTAGCAGAAATTACGCTGAAGAAGTTTTTTTCGCAAAATTGAATATTTTCTTTCTTTCTTGAAAACCAAAGAAATACCATATTTCCAATTTTTTGTGAAACAATAATTGTGTAAACGATACTCAATAAATGATTTTTCTATTAAAATTTAATATAATAAAATGAGTGAAAAAAATTCAATTACATTAGAACAAAATGAAGTGATATTAGGGAGAGGGTTAAGAGGCACTACTGTAGATTCTTCAAGCATTTGTCATATTGAAGGAGATAAAGGATTGTTGTGTTATAGAGGTTACTCTATAGAAGAACTAGCGGGAAAGGTGAATTATGAAGACGTTGTTCATCTTTTGTGGTATGGTGAACTTCCAAGCCCAACTGAAAGAGAAGCATTTGTTACAAAGATGAGAGCAAGCAGAATGTTACCAAATGAAATTCTTGCTTTGCTAAAAACAATTCCAACGAATGCAAATCCAATGGATGCTATTAGAACTTCCATTTCCATGTTGGGAGCACTTGAAGAAAATACACCTCCAGATAGTTTTAATGATGAAGTGAATAACGAACGTGCTTTAAAAATCTTAGCAAATTTACCTATTATAGTTGCTGCTTTCCATCGCATTCGAACAGATAAACCAATTCCCGAAATTCGCCATGATTTAAATGAAGCAGCTCATTTTTTGTATTTGCTTACCGGAAAAGTGCCAAATCCAAACATCATTTCTACACTCGATTTATTATATATACTGCAAGCCGAACATTCTTTTAACAACTCTACTTTTTCATCTAGAGTGATAATTTCTTCAAAAACAGATTTGTATTCTGCAATTACCGCAGCCATAGGTAGTTTAAAAGGACCTCTTCATGGTGGGGCAAACCAGGGTATCATTCCAATGTTAAAAGATATTGGAAGTGTTGACAATGTAGCGCCTTGGATTCACGATAAATTAGCTAAAAAAGAACTTATTATGGGGATTGGGCATCCTGTTTATAAGACCTATGACCCAAGAGCAATGCTGTTGAAAAATGTTTTAAATGAGTTTTCTGAAGAATTAGAAAATGATACTTGGATAAAATTGAGCAACGCGATCCAGCAAATTATGCTTGAAGAGAAAAACTTATATGCAAATATTGATTTCTATTCTGCACCAGTATATCACAGTTTAGGTATCCCTTCAGATTTGTTTACTCCAATATTTGCCATTGCTCGAACTGGAGGTTGGATAGCACATGCATTTGAACAGATAAAAAATAAGAGCATTTATCGACCTAAGGCTAAATATGTAGGTGCTCCAAGTGGAAAAAAAGTATCTTAATACTTTGGCTTATTTGCCTTTTAAAAGATTTGGTTAACAAAATATTAATTGACAGCAGTGCATTCATATCATTAACATTCAAGCTCCAGCGGAGGGATACCTTTTATCAAACCCACTAATTTTGTTATATTAAGACGAAGTATTGTTTCGGGCAAGGCAGAAAAACGGAGCCTTGCCTAAGCATAGTGCGTATTTTTCTGATACGAATTTGAATATATAATGTCGTATAAC
>JAHDGP010000320.1 GCA_020627525.1 Bacteroidota bacterium | reverse complement strand
AATCAGCTTCTTCCTCAACTATTTCTACTATTTCTTCAACATATGGAATTTCTTCTTCCTCAATTATCTCTACATCCTCAACAACTTCTATTGCTTGAGGTGGTGGAGGCGGAAGTGATGGAGCATTGCTTTTGTTGCTGTACTGTTGTTCTACTTTTAATTCTTTTGATGCAATATCCATTTTATTTAATTCATCTAAACCATCCACAGTTGTACTTTCTTCTGTTTTTAAAATACTTTTTTCATCATTAGAAATTTGATCTGAATAGTCACTAATGCCATCAAAAGATCGTTGAACAGATTTAGTGGTTTCAAAAGATTTGCCACTTTGCCCTTTCATTGATTTTGAAGAAACCGCTGAATCTGCTAAACTCTTATTTTCGTTATTAATAAACAATGAAAAATAACCCATTGATCCAACCAAAAACAAAAGCGCAGCGGCAGCGATGGTTGTATAAACAACCACTCTTCTTTTGTGCAGAGGAACAACTTCCTTTTGCTTCTTCCTCACCTTTCGAAAATCTGTCATTAGACCTTCAAAATCCTGGTATTTTCGGATTTGCTCGTCCTTCAATTCTTCTTTATTTATATCAAATTTGTATTTATCTTCCATCTATATATTGCTTGTAAATATTTTGTTAAAATTTTTCTATCGTTCACGCACTACAGTCATTTCTTTTTTCAAAGAATCCAACAAACGATATGTTTTTACTTTAGCGTTGTTTTCAGTTATACCTAAAATTTCACCAATTTCTTTAAAAGGTCTTTTCTCAAAAAATCTCAGTTCAATTAGTTGAACAGCATTTTGTGGCAAACTTTGTAAAACACGCTTCAATTTTTCTAGTTTGTCTTTAATATCAGATTGTTCCAATTCTTCAAAAATCAAATCAATACCTGAATAATCAAGACTAACTGTACGTTTCTTTTTAAGGTTTCGGTAATACATATTCACTTCATTTGAAGCAATACGGTAAAGCCAGGAAGAGAACGGGAAGCCTCTATCTTCATATTTTCCAATATTGGATAAAGCTTTTAAAAACACCTGAGAACAAATATCTGCTGTAATATGTTCATCCGAAGTTCGTCTATTAATGAACCTAAAAATAGCTGGATAATAGTGTTCATAAATCGGTCTAAAATCTTCTGGATTTTTCTTTGTAGCCTCTATCTGATATTTTTCATTGTATTCATTCATGTAGACAGTTTAAGGTATGTGTCTCATCCCGTGCTTTATAATATTATAATGCAGTTGGGAAAAAAAGATACAGGGGTAATGGAAAATGTAAGATTGTAACGATAATTGACTCTGTATTAGTATTATACCAAAATCACAAAGCAATGGTCTTATAAATTGGTGTTAATGATAATTTAATGTTCTAAAACGTATTATTATCATTCCCTTTTGTAGTTTTGCGAGCAAAATAAAAATTTCGCTATGGCTATTTATTTTGACAATGCTGCTACTACCAAAATTGACCCTACGGTTGCGGAGGCAATGATGCCTTATTTAAATGGATGCTTTGGAAACCCTTCAGCTATACACAGTATGGGGCGCCCCATGCGAGCAGAAATAGAAAAAGCTCGAAAAACAATAGCATCCTGTATCAATGCCTCTCCTTCTGAAATATTCTTTACTTCTGGCGGTACTGAAGCCAATAATACAGCTTTGTTAGGCGCTGTTCGAGACCTCGGTGTAAAGCATATTATTACTTCTAATATTGAGCATCATTGTATTTTACATTTTGCTGACTTTTTAGATAAAAATCATGATGTGAATATTCATAAATTGGCTGTAAACAATTTGGGAAGAATCGAATATGCTGATCTTGAAAACAAGCTTACAGAACTGGATGCACTTGGCGAAAAAACTTTGGTTTGCCTTATGCACGCTAATAATGAAATTGGGACAATGATTGATCTTGATAAGGTTTGTGAAATTTGTAAAAAGCACAATGCCCTTTTTCACTCAGATACTGTTCAAACATTTGCACACTTTCCATTAGATCTTCAAAAAACTCCAATGGACTTTATTTCTTGTTCTGCTCATAAATTTCACGGACCGAAAGGCATTGGTTTTTTATACATTAAAGGTGATCATAAAATAAGCCCTCTTCTATATGGTGGTGCCCAGGAGCGTAATATGAGAGCAGGAACAGAAAATATTTTAGGCATCGTCGGCTTGGGCAAAGCAACTGAAATTGCTTTTGCACATTTAGACAAAGATACGGAGTATGTTAGTGGTCTAAAAAATTACCTCAAAACTCAATTGTTAGAAAACTTAAAAGATATTCAGTTTAATGGAGATTACGATGGCGAATCTCTTTACACTGTTTTAAATGTATCTTTCCCTATTTCTCCAGATAGGATGCTCCTATTGAACCTTGATGTATCAGGTATTTGTGCATCTGGAGGAAGTGCTTGTAGTTCAGGAACAGATATAGGTTCTCATGTACTCAATGCCATTGGTGCTGATCCTAATAGAACCTCTATCCGCTTTTCTTTTTCTAAATTTAGTAAGAAGGAAGAAATTGATGTATTGATGGCTAAGCTAAAAGAGATACTTGGTTAGTTTGTAAAATTAATTTCCCTTGCGTCGAAAGTGTATAGTAAAACAATTAAAAAGACGTACATTACCTTCTAAAAGGTACGATTGAACTTGACATTATAGATAATAACAGAAAAATCAAATAATATGAAAGGACAAATCGCCACTTTTTTAACATTTCAAAAAGAAGACGCTGAACAGGCAATGAACTTTTACATATCGCTTTTTGACAATTCAAAAATTGAGAATGTAAAACGATGGGGAAAGGAAGGACCTGGAAAAGAAGGAACAATAATGCATGCTACTTTCTATTTGAATGAGAAAGTTTTTATGTGTAGTGATAGCCCCGCTATTCATGATTGGGACTTTACCCCAGCAGTCTCAAATTATGTAGAATGCGATGATGAAAGCGAAATTGAAAGACTATTTACAAAGTTATCTGAAAACGGAAAAATTATGATGCCATTAAACAACTATGGTTTCAGTCAGAAATTTGGCTTTGTGGAAGATAAATTTGGAATTTCATGGCAACTAAACTTACAGTAAGAAGTCAGGGAGTTAAGCTCAGTAAAAATGGAAATGGTAAATAAAAGATCGAATGCAAGAATGCTGGACATACTTTTCCAATATGCAAATAAAATAATATTCATCGACATCTAACTTATAACCTTATACCAGTGCCCCATCGTAAAGTGAGCACACTCAAACGATTATTAATTAACCTAAAAGCTCAATTGTAAAACAGAATTAGTGATAGCTTCACTCAGCTATTCATTCTGTTTCAGTACATTGTCAGAACTAGAAGACTCATCTGCCATTTGAATGGCTTTTTCAACAATGTTGTTTGATTCTGAGCGCAGTTGTCTGTCAGAGATATAATCATTATTAAACAATACTCCAGCTATCAGAATTGGAGCAAGAATAACAGAATAAAAAATGATTCTTGTAGCAGGCTTTACGTAGTAGTATTTTCTAACTAAAAGATATATTATAGTAAATATAAATCCAAGCGCAATCAATGCGATTACAGCAGGAGTTAAAGTTGGTTCCATATTAAAAAGTTTTTAAAGTCTCAATCAAATGATTTACATTGAATTAAGTCTGCAAATGTAACAATAAATCCATACTGGAAATATTTCTTTATTGAAATTTAACAGATATTAAAATAAACCATGGGGCTAATAAAACGTATTTATACACCAATTGTACCTTTATCTTTTACTCTATTTTTCAAAAAAAAGTTGTTTAATTTGTAAACAATTGATTCTCAAATAATATTTTTGCGAAATTTTAACCAAATACCTATGTATATATCTAATATTCATTTCTAAAGGGCTCTTTTTTTGATAGGCTAGGCATAATAATAAGCTGGTCTGTCGCGCAATAGCCATAACAATTGCTAAGAGGAAATAGGAAATGTACTTTATTGCTTAGGTATTAAATAATAAAAACAAACAAGCATGAGCAAAGTATTGGTCATTGGCGCAGGTGGCGTGGGCAGTGTTGTTGTTAAAAAATGCGCTTCCGTACCGTCCGTTTTTACTGAAATAATTCTAGCCAGTAGAACAGTCTCAAAATGTGAGAAAATAGCGCAAGAGACATTTGAAAAGTATGGAAGAAAAGTTGAAACATATCAGCTAGATGCAGACAATGTTGCAGATACCGTTGCGCTAATTAATAAAACAAAACCCAAATTGGTTATTAATGTAGCTTTGCCGTATCAGGACCTACCAATTATGGATGCCTGTTTAGAAACAGGTGTTCATTATATGGATACTGCTAATTATGAACCAATTGACGAGGCAAAGTTTGAATACAGTTGGCAATGGGCCTATCAAGATAGGTTTAAAGAAAAAGGTATAATGGCACTCTTGGGTTGTGGATTTGATCCTGGCGTAACAGGAGTTTATACTGCCTATGCCGCAAAACATTACTTTGATGAAATCCATTATTTAGATATTGTTGATTGCAATGGTGGAGATCACGGAAAAGCATTCGCAACCAATTTCAATCCTGAAATTAATATTAGAGAAATAACCCAAAAAGGTAAATATTTTGAAGATGGATTATGGGTTGAAATAGATGCGATGTCTGTTCACAAAAAAATAAATTATCCAAATATTGGTGAACGTGATTCTTATCTATTGTATCACGAAGAGCTTGAATCTTTAGTGAAAAATTTTCCTACCATTAAAAGAGCCAGGTTTTGGATGACTTTTGGACAAGAATACCTAACACATTTAAGAGTATTGCAAAATGTGGGAATGACTAGTATTCATCCAATTGTATATGAAGGAAAAGCAATTGTCCCACTAAAATTTTTAAAAGCTGTTTTGCCCGAACCATCTGAGTTAGGAGAAAATTATTCTGGAGAAACATCTATCGGCTGTCAAATAAAAGGCATTAAAGATGGAAAAGAAACGACTTATTATATATACAATAATTGTAAACATCAGGCGGCTTATAATGATGTAAAATCGCAAGGTGTTTCTTATACAACAGGGGTTCCAGCTATGGTTGGTGCTATGATGATGTTAACTGGCGAATGGATGAAAGCAGGTGTATACAATGTAGAAGAATTTAACCCTGATCCATTTTTGGAGAAAGTTGCTGAACATGGCTTGCCCTGGCAAGAAGAGTTAAATAAACCTTTAGCTGTTAATACTTAATTAGTTACGCATCGTATTTTTACATGCACAGACGAAAGCACTTAAAAAAGCTACTGTTTCGATTAGAAATAGTAGCTTTTTTTGTGTTTTAAAGTCAAATATTTAATGATTAATTGACTTACAATTAATTTTCTTTTTGTAATTAAAATCATAGCCATGTTTTCTACTGAGAATTATAAAATTGACTGAAAATATTATTTATTTAACTCCCATTAAAGACACATTATAATATAAATCCATATTATTTTTGATTTAATTATTATTAAATAGTATATTTATTAT
>JAHDGP010000319.1 GCA_020627525.1 Bacteroidota bacterium | reverse complement strand
ATCCTATAGCTTTACTTCAAAAATCAAACAATAAAAATGAACAAAGAGGAAGCTTGTTTAATACTGCTTTTTACTATCAAAACTGGTATGACTTAACTCAGTTGTTTGAGGAGGACTTTACTTTTGAACCGATACATCATATTCGACAAAAAGGTGAGTTTGATTTGACCTTGGAAGTTGTTGAGGAAAAAGAGGAAACTCTTTTATTCTTTAAATACAATCCCAATACCTACTCTGAAGATTTGATTGTCAAATTTTCTGAAATTTATGTTGAACTATTAGATGTTATTTTGACTGGTGGTGTAAATAAAAAGATAGCTGGTATTTTCAGTCAAAACGATGCACTTAGTTTGAAAGCAAACAATTTTGACTTATCTCTTACGGTACCTAAAAGAATTAAGGAACAAGCTAAATTATTTCCCAATAAGGTGGCAGTATCTTGTGAAAAAAAGTCATTAACATATACAGAGTTGATGAATGATTTTGAGCAGCTATCAGAATATTTAAATGAAAAAAAGTATGTCGGTGGAAAAAGAATAGGAGTCTTGATGAATCGTTCATCTAATTTGCTTGCAGTATTTTTGGGAATTTTAGAAAGTGGAAATGCATTTATACCATTGGATCCTAATTATCCCAAAGAGCGTATAGAGATGATGCTTGAAGATGGAAAAGTAGATCTGTTAATTACAGAAAAGGCACTTGATAAATTCGTTGATAATTTAGATGTTGAATCTTTGGTATATGATGAATCTTGGGATGTTTGTAATGGATCTAATGACAGTAGTTTGATTTATGAAGATTTAGCTTATATCATATTTACTTCCGGGTCATCAGGACGCCCCAAAGGTGTGGCTATTAGTAACAAGAGTTTGAATAATTTTCTAAACTCTATGGCTAAATGTCCAGGGATTTGCAAGGAAGATAAAATGTTAGCAGTAACTACAATTTGTTTTGATATTGCTTACTTAGAATTGTTTTTACCTTTATTTGTTGGGGCAAAGGTTGAGATTGCATCAAATTTACTATGCCACGATGGAATGCAGTTAAAAAAGCGTTTAGATATTGGTGATATTACAATAATGCAAGCTACACCCACAACTTGGCGAATGTTGATTGCAGCTAAATGGGCAGGACTTTCTTCTATGAAAATTCTTTGTGGAGGAGAATCGTTGAGTTCAGAATTGGCGAATGCATTGCTTACCAGAAGCTCTTCATTGTGGAATATGTACGGTCCTACGGAAGCAACAATATGGGCTTCGGTTGCAAAAATTTCTTCAGCAGAGGATATTAATTTGGGCAATGCAGTTGATAACATGGAACTATATGTGTTAAATGAAAATATGGAAATTTGTCCTAAAGGTATTGAAGGAGAAATTTACATTAGCGGTATTGGACTTGCCGAAGGTTATTTGAGTATGCCTGAAGAAACTTCCAGTAAATTTAAAGAATACAAAATTGAAGGTAAGAAAATTAGGCTTTATAAAACTGGAGATTTAGGTTCTTATAATAATTCTGGAGCAATAACATGTTTAGGTCGTATAGATCATCAAATCAAATATCATGGATATCGAATAGAATTAGAAGAAGTTGAAGGGGCGTTACTAAAAATTGATGAAATTAAAGATGTTGTCGTTGTTTTGAGAGATAACAAGTTAACGGCTTTTTTGAAAGCATCAAAGGGACTCGATGTAATTTACTTAAAAGAAACTTTAAGTAAAGTGCTACCAGTCTATATGATTCCCATTTCTTATATTTATTTAGATTCATTTCCTGTAACTCCTAATAAAAAGATTGATAGAAAATTCCTTACCAATCAATCAGATGAAGAATTGGCTCCATTTAAAACTAAAAACAAAGTTGTTGACAAAAAAAATGTTGTTGAAAAAGCAAGACCAAAAGTAAATCAAACTGAACTGTTTGATCAAACTAGAAATAAATTGCTTGCGTTTATTGCGAAGGTTTTGGAAGTTGAATTAGATGTGATGCTTAAAGATAATTTTCCAAACATAGGAGATTATGCATTGGATTCTATTAGTTACATAACCTTGAGTTTTGAGTTGAATGAATTTTTTGGGTTAGAGATTACTCCGGCATTTTTCTTTGAATATCAATCTATTAACTCAATAGTTTCTTTTATCTTAAAAGATTCGGGCAATGCTGATTTGAATGATGGTAACGTGGAAGGTATTAGTAGTAAAAAAGCAATAAATTTCAAAGAAGATCGGAAGAAAAATGCCGATACTAATATTGATGGAATAGCAATTATTGGTATGGCTGGACGTTATGCTGCGTCAAGTTCATTAGCAGAATTTTGGAAAAATTTATTAGATAATAATGATTTAGTAACTGAAATACCAGCATCTCGTTGGGATTGGAAGGAATATGATGGGAATCCAGATGATGATAAAAAAACCAATTCTAGGTGGGGTAGCTTCATAAACAATATTGATAAATTTGATTCTAAGTTTTTTGGAATATCGCCTCGGGAGGCTGAGTTGATGGATCCACAACAGAGAATAATGTTAGAAATGGCATGGCATACATTGGAAGATGCAGCTTATAAACCTAGTTATTTTTCTGGATCGAATATGGGCGTTTATATAGGATGCGTTGGCTCTGATTATACTGAAGTCATGGTCAAAAGTGAAAAAGAAATCGAAGCCTATACCTTATCTGGAATTGCCAAAACAATGGTTGCAAATAGGATATCGTATTTATTCAATTTAAATGGACCAAGTGTTGTTGTTGACACGGCTTGTTCAAGTTCTTTGGTTGCAATTCATCGAGCTGTAGAAGATATAAAAAACAAAAGTTGCAATGTAGCATTGGTAGGTGGAATAAATCTGATATTAACTCCTTTCGGACACATTGCCCTTAGTAAAAATAGTATGCTAAGTCCAGATGGAAAATGTAAAGCTTTTGATGCAACTGCCAATGGATACGTTAGAGGAGAGGGAGCGGGAATGGTATTGTTAAAACCATTAGCTGATGCTATTGAAGATAGAGATGCTATATATGCAGTAATTCGCAGTTCTTCTGAAAATCATGGAGGTAAAACAAATTCGCTTACATCACCTAATCCAAATGCACAGGCTGACCTTTTGATTGAAGCCTATAATAAATGCAATATAAATTTTAGCGAAGTTGGCTATATTGAGGCACACGGTACAGGAACAGCACTGGGTGATCCTATTGAAATTGCTGGATTAAAGAAAGTACAAAGCTCCACTAGTCAAAATGTTAATCAATCAGTCGATTGTTTTATTGGATCAGTCAAAACGAATGTTGGACATTTAGAGGGAGCTGCTGGAATTGTTGGTTTTCAAAAAGCAGTGTTGGCTCTTAAAAATAAAACAATTCCTTCGACATTGCATTTAGATAAAATTAACCCATACATAGATTTAAATAAAACCCCATTTAAGTTAGCTGATAAAAATATAGACTGGAAAATTCCTTCAGGTGATACTTTTCCATCAACGCGCATAGCAGGTGTAAGTTCATTTGGTTTTGGGGGAGTAAATGCACACATAGTTTTAGAAGAATTTATCAATGAACCATATCTACAATCTGACAGTGAATATCAATTAATAGTTTTGTCTGCTAAAAGTAAAACTGGATTGGTGACAATTGCTGAGAGATTGTATGATCACCTTTTAAACTTGGAGGATGAAGTTTCGCTAACAGAAGTGGCTTATACCTTACAAGTTGGCAGAGAGGAACTATCAGATCGTATGGCTTGGGTAGTTAACAGTATAGAAGAACTTAATTCTGTCTTGAAAATATATATTGATGAACAACAAAATGTGACAACTACTTCAGATGATACTTCTTTCGAGAACGAGATTATTAGAAGTTTTTTAAATGATTTAGATGATTTACCTCAAACATATATCAATAGACTGATCAATGATAAAAAACTTACTAAACTTGGTAAGTTATGGGTAAAAGGCGTTCCAGTAGATTGGACATTGCTTTATAAGGAACAACCAAGAAGAATTTCGTTGCCAGGTTATCCATTTATAAGAGCAAGGCATTGGGTTGAAGATAATTTAGCAAAGAAAAACTATTTTCCACTAATTGATGGGCAAGTAAAAAACAATAAACCATGTATATTTTCATTTCATAAGACATTTTTGCAAACAGAAAGGATCATCGTTGACCACTTTGTTGGAACAAGATGCATTCTTCCTGGTGTAGCTTATTTAGAGATGATTTTGGAAGCTATAAACATGATAAAAACGGGTGTTTTTGAGTTTGAAAATATTTATTGGCTTAACCCTTTAGAAGTAAATAATGAATTAAATATTGTTATAAAAGAAACCAGTTCGAATTTTGAATTTGAGATTTATAGTGGTGAAAATAATGATGTTTTACATTCCAAAGGTAGTCTTTATCCCTGTAGTGTTGAAGAGTATGAAACAGAAAGGATAAATATAAGTCAATTAAAGAAAACGGAAAATACTATACAAAAAGAAGAACTGTATAAGCTATTTGATAGTAGCGATGTAAAATATGGTTTATATTTTCAAGTTGTAGAAAAGGTTTGGATTGCTGATAATGTTTGTTTGAGCTTGATGCAGCTCAATGAGTCTTCGATGGAAAGATTTGAGCATTATTATTTATCTCCAAGTTTAATGGATGGTGCATTGCAAACAGCGGCAGTATTAAATATAAAAAGAAGTAAAGGATTTTTAGAAATTCCATTCAGTATCGGTAGAGTTGAATACGTAAATAAACTTGAATCATCCTGTTATGTTTATGCTGTTTTTGATGGGAAAAATAGTTTTAATATCGCCTTGTTGGATTTAGACGGTAATGTCTGTGTTAAATTGCATAATGTTGTTTATAGAAAATTTAAGGCTTCTATAAAACCAAATTTTTACCATGCCAATTGGGAGATGATTTTGCTTTCTGAAAACCAGTTACAAGAAGAGGACAAGCTTAATCAGAAAAAAGTTCTTGTTCTTTATAATTCAGAATCTTATGCAGTTGCTAAAAAAATTGAAAATACTTATACAAATGCAACTTTAGAATTGTGTTGTATAGATGAAACTAGTTTAGACCAAATAACAATTGTGCATTATTTAAATGGTGTAGATGAAGTTGTTTTTCTAAATGGTAGTGATTTTGAAAAAGCAAGATCCTTAGACAACTTTGCAGCAATGGAAAAACAGAGGGATTCTGGTCTTTTCTCTCTTTATCATTTAATGAAAGTTATAACTAAAAATAAAGAGCTGTATAAAGGAGTTGCTGTTTATGTAATTTCAATTGATAGGGATTTTGAGTCAAATAGTTATGCTGCCTTTAGTGGGTTTGTAAGTGGATTTGTAGGGGCACTTAAGGAGGAGTTCCCTGAAATGAACTTAAAGTATATTTCAGTTGAAAATAATTTGACTGACGAAACTGTTGAGTCTATTTTGCAAATACTTCAAAACCCTCAATCAAAATCACATCTGATGCTTCGCGGCAAACGCCTATACAGACAAATCCATCAAGAAATAAGTTTGCCTAAAT
>JAHDGP010000318.1 GCA_020627525.1 Bacteroidota bacterium | reverse complement strand
ACAAGTTCACATTTTAGCTTTTCTCTTGCCAAAATCTGTTTTTTTTAAAATTCTACTTCAACTATACTGATTTTCGAACGGTTGAAATACCAAGAATCAAAATCAGTTACTTGAATGATTCCATCTAAATTTCCATCCGCATCGTCGTAAGTATTTAACACAGCAGGTCTGAATGACCAAAGGTCAAAATCAAGATTTTGAATATCTCCGTCATTGTCATAATCTCCCGCAAACATTAAAGCCTTTCCATCACTAGATGATTTCAATTGATTGCTTCCAAATGCTTTAGAAGTGGTTCCAGTAAAATCAAAAGAAACATTTGAAGATAAACAAATCGGGTCAGCTGTTAAAATATCCATATGATTTCTGTGTCTCACACAAAAATAGTAATCGCTTCCAGCCGTCAAAGTTGTGAACAAAAGTGGAGAAGCTCCATCTGTTGAAACAATTTTTCCATTGCTTAATAAAATACCTACTTTGGTTTCTTCAGTTGAAGTGGTTCTTACACCTGTTGTGGAAGGGTTTCCACTTCTAGCTTCTACCAACACCCAATCAACCATATTGGCTGGAATACTTGTCAATGACTCTGTTCCTGTATAATTATATGGAGCAGCACTGTAAGGATGTTGCAAAGGCAAAACATCTGTTAAATTGGTACTCATAGTATTTCCGCCTGTATAAGCACCTTCTAACATTACTTTCAAGTCGACATTAACATTAGCAGCAGAACCGCCGCCGCCGCCAGGTGTGCCATTTGGATCTCCAAAAACAAACAATCCTTCATATTGATCTGAAGCAATAATATTTCCTGATGGTAAATAAGGATAAACACCCCAACAGCCAGAAAAACCATATCCACTATTGCCTGGATCAGTATCATAAATATCTACCTCTGTCATATTATATGGGTTAGAAATATCAACTACTGTTACCCCATCTGTATAATATGAATTTACAAGGTAATCTCCTTTAACGAAAGCGTTGTGCGGAATTGCACCACTGCTTCCAGATGAGTTATAGGTATCTACTAAAAACATATCTGATGGATCAGACACGTCATATGCAGCTATTTGACCACCAAAAGTTTCATCAGTTGTAAACATAAATTGATTGTCATCGGATAGCCAAACATTGTGCGCAGCATCTGCAGGAGTACTTATTTGTCCCATAAGTGTTTCATTTGCCTTGTCTGTAACATCCACGACTCTTACTCTTCCCCTATAAACTTCACATACCCACATTGTATCACCTCTTACAAAAAGATCGTGAACATATTCAGCAGAATATCGACCCAAAACAGGCGGATTGATCGGATCGGCATTTAAGTCTAAATAGATTACTCCTCCACCGTCAAAATTTGCACCACAGATATAACCAATTCCGTTTTCATCTATAAAAATATTGTGAGCTGTACTAAAATTTACACCTCCCCCACTACTCCAGTTGTAGGTTTGGATGCTTCCTGGCAAACCACTTAGATCAACGATTAATAAACCACCTCCACCTTCATTTACTACATATGCATAATCATTCCAGGTTTTTACATCTCGCCAAATATCATTTACGCCAGGAATAAAATGCAATTCTGTAGGATTTGTCGGATCAGTAACATCTACGATAGAAAAACCACTTTCTAATCCTAGTAATGCATATTCTTGTCCACATTTTGCGTAGCCCCAGATGTCGGATAAATCTGTATTTCCATATTCAAGGACTCCTAAAAAATTTAATTGAGGGGCTTGGGAATACATGACATTGCTGACCAGCAATGCCAAGATTGTTAGTACTTTAATTTTGTTCATTATTTAAGCTTAAGTTGATTGTGCCACGTAGATACAAAATATTAATGATATGACAGAGAAATATTATAAATGAAACCTTGATTGTCATAAATTGTTCAAAGAAATATTAACATTTTTACTACAAGCATATACATATAAAGTATAACTATATATTATAAATGTATTTCAATCTACAAACTATGCGCTTTTCATTTTGTAAATTCAAGATTTGAACTTATAAATTGTTTTGGACTTGTATATATCTTTTGGTCTTAAGATACAGTTTGGAAAATTTTTATGATTGGGGCTATCTGGATAGTTTTGAGGTTCGAAACACAAACCAAAATGTTTATTGTACGGACTGTTTTCTTTTCCCAAAACACCATTCAATCCATTTCCAGTATAAAACTGCAATCCTGGTTCTGAAGTCCATATTTCCATTTGCCTTTTAGATTTGGGTTCTTGAACGGTAGCGCATTTTATCATTTCACTTTGATTATCCAATACGAAACAATGATCGTATCCGAAAATGTCTTTTTCTGTCTCTCCAAATTCCTCTAACTTTTTGTTCAACTGTGTAGGATTTGCCAAATCCAAAAACGCGTTTTTTGCTTCTAAAATTTTGCCAGTAGGAATCAAATCGCTGTTTGTTTCCAAGTATTTATTTGAATGAATTTGAACAATATGATTTAAGATATTTCTTTTGGCATTCCCATTTAAATTGAAGGTCGGATGATTTGTCAAGTTGATAATTGTCGGTTTATCTGTAACCGCTGTGTAATTTACAATCAGTTCGTTTTTAGAATTCAACAAATATTCAACGGTAACGTCAAGGTTTCCTGGATAGCCTTCTTCGTTGTCAGGGCTTGTATATTTTAGTGAAATGCCTTTTTCTTTTGGTGAATTTTCGATTTTTTGCACCTGCCAAATTTTTCTATCGAAACCTGTGTCTCCACCGTGTAGGTGCTGTCCATCTGCATTTGTTTTTAGTTGAAAACTATTTCCATCAATCACAAACCTACCTGCATTTATCCTGTTTGCAAATCGTCCAATAATTCCACTTATAAATGGATTTTCCAAGTATTCTTGAACAGAATTGAAGCCTAGCACAATGTCTTCCAATACTCCATCCCTATTAGGCATTTTGATGGATTGTATTATACCTCCAAGGTTTAGGATAGCAATTTGTAGGAACCCGTTGTCTAGTGTGTGGAGTTCTATGTTTTGGTTTTGGTGTGTGCCAAAATTTGAGGTTTTGTTCATTGTGTAATATTGGGTGGTGGTGAAGTCGCAATGATTGCGGCTTTACGGCAATTGTTCATTGATCACAAAATTACTTGATAATGTTGTATTATTAGGGGCATTTAGCACATTAAAAAATATATAATTAGTATCATTGTTTTGTCCCTGATAAATTACATTTCCATCCATATTTATATCTTGATTGAAATATCCTGAGGTAATAAAATTTGTATAAGCAGATGGATTATTCATATCCTGTAATACTCTAAAAAAAATATCATTAGACTCATTGCTCGCTCCTTGGTAGATAATCTTTGAATCTAAGTTTGCATTTCCAGCCCACATTGCTTTGACACTTCCAATTTGCACCTGTGCATATTCACCATAGGTTGATGTTGTAAGCTTTGTAAAATCTATAAATATACTTGGGCCTCCAGAAAGATAAATAGGGTTTGCATTCATTATTCCCAAGTGATTTCGATGTCTGATTGCAACGTAATATTGCCCATCGGGAACCACAAATTTCAAATTTGACAATCCACTTGTATTGACAATTATTCCGTCTTTTTTAAGCAATGCTGATTTTGTCGCCACTACTTCATAGGTTTCCGCACTTCTCAATTCTATAAAAACCCAATCGACAATTGCGGAGTTTCCCGGTGCATTTATAATAGACAAATCAGTCGTCTCTCCTCCTCCATCTATATGTGTAAATTCAGCAAAATCGGAATATGGCTCAGAAAGTGGAATCAAACCAGCCTCTCCCAAATCGTTTCTCATAAAGGGTATTCCTGTAAAATTTTCTTCAAATGTCCCTTGTAAAAATACTTTCAAATTCAAAAAATTGTTGTTAACATTTATTGGAAGCTCTCCGATGCATGTACATCCTTCATCAACAAAAACATCATTTTCAGTATTTGAATCAGCATCATCACAAGCATTACCAATTATTGAGTTAGCCCCAAAGCTTTGGTTTATATCCCCCAAAATAAATAGACCTTCATTTATGTCTGTTGCCAATATAATTCCAGAAGGCAAGTAGGGATACACTCCCCAACATCCGTCGAATCCATAACCTGCGTCTGTTGTAGTATCGTATTCATCAACTTGAGTTATAGCAGATGGATCTGAAATATCGGCAACTGTTACTCCATCATTGTAATATGAACTAACCAAGTAATTTCCTTTTACAAATGTATTGTGCGGAATAGAACCTGATCCTGGATTGGAATAATAGGAATCTACCTGAAACATATTTGTAGGATCTTCGACATTGAATGCAGCGATGTAACCGTTGGAAGTTTCATCGGTTGTAAACATAAATTTACCATCGTCTGAAAGCCAAATATTATGCGCTGCGTTTTGGGGAGTATTTACAAGCCCTAAAGGGATTTCATTTTCTTTGTCAGTGATATCAAAAGCAACTATTCTACCTTGAAAATATTCCGCAGTCCACATGGTATCGCCACGCACAAACAAGTCGTGAACATAATTGTCTTGATATCCTCCTAAAATAGTTGGATTGATAGGATCACTATTTAGATCTAAATAAAACACGCCTTGTGTTAAATCAGAACCACAAAGGTAGGCTATGCCATTTTCATCAATAAAAATATTATGAGCAGTGTTAAAGGTTAACATTTCACCATCATACATTCCACCTGTCCAATTGTATGTCTCAATACTCAGTGGCAATTCGCTTAAATCCATTATCAACAAACTGCCAGAGCCTTCATTTACTACATAAGCGTAATTATTCCAAGTTTTTATATCTCTCCAATTTGTATAAGCCCCTGATTCAAAAAATAACTCTTGAGGATTTTGAGGATCGGTGACATCAACTATGGATACACCATTGCTTACACCAACAAGGGCATACTCTTTTCCACACTTTTCAAAACCCCAAACATCAGATAATTTATTAGTATAAGATAACTGTCCTAAAAAATCAACTTTGGGAGCTTGAGCAAATACAATTGTGCTTATCAAACCGACAAACAACATTATTACTATACGCATCAATCTTATTTTTTTAATCTTAAAGAGCAATACGAAATCAAACATATAATATCGCACAAATTTAGTTTTAAAAGATCTAATTTCATCCGCACCAGCGGACCGGCTATGCTTCCGTTTTTTGCCTTGAAATAGATCTTTTAATTCCTCCATTTTTACACGACACTATATATTCAAATTCGTATAAATACATGAACTGCTCAATTACTCTGAAAAATCAATTCAAAAAAAGTAATCTGCTACAAAATGTAAACACAGATTTATACGAAATTAAAGTAGAGGTGTGGTTTTCTTACGTAAGAAATGTAATAAGGGTAGTAAAATCAATAAAATTGATTGTGATTTTGGGAGGTTGTCATTGAACTTTTAAGTTCTGACCATTTGATTAAAGCTCTTCTCTTTAATGGCTTTTTCGATGTAAGTAAATAAAACAAAGTAAAAAGGGTTGCACTTTATTGTTAAAGTACAACCCTTTAG
>JAHDGP010000008.1 GCA_020627525.1 Bacteroidota bacterium | reverse complement strand
TAGTAATAATAGAAATGAACAAACAATATTTATTCAAAACCTTTTTGCCTTAACTAAACAACATTGATTCAGGAATGCTAGAATATTTTATAATGCTTTAATGATCAATGCGAGAATGCAGGAATCATTAAAAATATTCTCGCATTCTCGCATTCAACTATTCATGCATTAACAACATTAAAGCATTGAATCATTAAAAATATTCTAGCATTAAAAAAAATGAATCATTAACTCCCTACTGCGGTACAGGTTGTTCATCAGCGGAGTTTGTCTTACTTTTTCCGAATCCTCTTGCCTCTTGTTCCTTTCTAATAATTTCTCTAGCCTGCTCAATTGTCATTTTTTCTTGTGGCTTAAGATTGTTATTAGCTCCACCAGGAAAAGCTTTCTGTTTTGCAGCTCTATTGGCAGCATTGTTTGCATTGTTGTTTTGTTGATTTTTCTGAGGTGTTTCCATGGTTTCTACATCATAGACAAAATATTTTGTATCTCCTCTCCAACTGTGTTTAAAATATTTTTCTTTGTAATGTAATTTTACTCGGTATTGACCATCTACAGCATCCTCAATTTTTTTAAGAACTTCTTTGTTGCTTCTGGCAACAGAAAAATCCCAAATAGAAGAAGTCATATCACCTTCACCGCCAAATCCACCTCCAGTGTTTAATTGACCTTCATTGGTTTTAAATAAGAAACCTTTTTTACTCATTTTGATTATCTGCCCAGCACGATAACCATCGCTGTAAGTTGCAACTACTGAAACCGCATAGGCACCAGCAATTAATAATAATACAACTAGCAATGCTAATAATATTTTTCCTTTCATTAGAGGGGTTTGATTTATTATAAATATTTCCGCAACTCTCAAAGAATAAATCTCAATTCAAGTGCAAACTTTCCATACTTCAACTAAATAAAGCATTTAAATCTAAAAATTCGTTCCAATTTAGATAAAATTTAAATACGAAGTTAGTCAAATTTTGTTTGATGCAAACTACCAAAAATGCTGATTTACAATTTGTTGGAATTTTTTTGGAGAATTGTTATTCGAATAATAAAAGAACTATCAGAATTTCATACCATAAAAATCTTATTGGCTTAAGTTATTCCTGATAACCATTTTGAAAACGAAGAGCTGAAGTTCTGTAGGCTGGAAAAACGATTTTTATAGGAAATTTTGCCAGAAATTATGAAAATTCAATAAAATTTAGTACTAGGTGCCTTCTTCCTATAGACGACTGGCGAGTAGTTTTTAGGAGCCTGTTTTAAGCCATTCTTTTAAAAATTTCTGGCAAAATATTCTATAAAGTTTAGTAATAAGTGTCTTCTTTCTATAGACAATTGACGAGTAGCTTTAGGAAGCCTCTCTAAGCAATTTTTTTAAAATCTCTTTGAAAATTCAATAAAATTTAGTATTAGGTGCCTTCTTCCTATAGACGACTGGCGAGTAGCTTTAGGAAGCCTTTTTAAGCATCTGTTTTAATAATTTCTTCAATGCTTTTTAATGGATTTTCTTTCGACCTTTGAAGCCAATTATCGTCTGGATAGTTGGCTGTTGTGTCGATTAAATGCAAAACATAAGCGTTCCTAGAACGATCTGATTTGTTTAGGTAGCTAAGATGTACAACAGAACCGTGCAAAATTATGGCATCACCTTGCTTTGCCTCTATGGGAGTGAGTTTTTCAAGGTCCCAATCTGGTTGGTCTTTGTTCAGATCTGTAAAAATGGTCCCATCATTGGTTGCATTGCGAACAAAGCGTTCTTTTATTGGATTTTTGTGAGATTTGGGTAGAACCCACAAGCAGGCATTACCAATATCAGCATCTTCAAGAGCTATCCAAATACCAGTGCATGTTTGTGGATCTGTGTAAATAAAGGTTGAATCTGTGTGTGCAGAAACTTTACCACCAACTTGAGGTGATTTAAAAATATATTGACTTTGAATGATTCCCGCTTGTTTCAACCTTAAATCTTTTGACAATGACAAAAGCTTCTCCTGATAAGAAAATTCCTTAAATATCGGGTCTAAGTCGTGTAATGCATGTCCGATCTTATTGATTTGCTTTTCACTTTCCGGACTTAAGCTCTCTTCAAAAAAGCAACGTATTTTATCTCCACTTTCCAAAAAGTATTCATCGCTTGTTCTGGTTTGCTTTTCAGTAGAAAAAACACTTTCATGATCTGTTTTAATATCGGATAGAATCGATTGCATTCTTAATTTTAATCGTTCCGTTTCTTCTAATTGAGCGTAATTTTCAATCAAAAGATAGCCGTTTTCAAAGTAGAAATCTATTTGCGAATTGTTAAGCATTGAAGTTTTATTAAAAAGATCAGTTATTTAGTTTGTATAGAGAGCTGAATACACTGTAAATCAAATAAATGCCTATTTGGGTTAGTTGATTTTCGTTCAATTCAAGGAGCGTACGGAAGCTTGTAGCAGTACTACAAAGGTGCGTACGAGACGCAGAATAGGACAACCAACAGTCAAAATGGGTAAAAATTTAGATTACAGTGTACTAAGTTAATTTATTATAATTAATAATTGAAAGACCTTAAATCTATTATTAAATAATATCGTAATAAATATCTTCCCTGCCTTTTTGACAGCGTTAATGCTAAAATTTGCTGACAGTTTTGGAAAAAATTGCCAAAATTTCACCAAAAAATGGCTTGGCATATCTATTGATTTTAACTAATTACACGTATAAAATTGAAAATTACATCAACAAAAAAAATAATATAAAATGAGTAAAATTATCGGTATTGATTTGGGTACAACCAATTCCTGTGTCGCTGTAATGGAGGGAGGAGAGCCCAAAGTTATTCCTAATGATGAAGGTGGAAGAACAACCCCTTCGATTATTGGTTTTCTTGAAAATGGAGAACGTAAAGTAGGAGACCCTGCAAAAAGACAGGCTATTACGAATCCTATCAATACAGTTCGTTCTATTAAGCGTTTTATGGGAATGCGTTATTCTGATTCTGCTGATGAAATAGATAACATTTCTTATAAAGTTGTTAAAGGTGATAATGATACTGTTCGTATTGATATCAATGGAAGAAAATATACTCCACAAGAAATCTCTGCTATCGTCCTTCAAAAAATGAAGCAAACGGCTGAAGATTACTTGGGACATGAAGTAACTGAAGCAGTAATTACGGTTCCTGCATACTTCAACGATTCTCAACGTCAGGCTACTATCGAGGCAGGTGAAATTGCTGGTTTGAAAGTAAGAAGAATCATCAATGAGCCTACTGCTGCTGCTTTGGCTTATGGTATGGATAAGAAAACAGAAGATATGAACATCGCCGTATTTGATTTGGGTGGTGGTACATTTGATATTTCTATCCTTGAATTGGGAGATGGTGTTTTTGAAGTGAAATCGACAAATGGCGATACGCACCTTGGTGGTGATGATTTCGATCAGGTTTTGATGGATTGGTTAGCAGAAGAGTTTTTGAAAGACAACCCTAAAATTGATTTGAGAAAAGACCCAATGGCATTACAGCGTTTGAAAGAAGCTGCTGAAAAAGCTAAAATTGAGTTGTCTAGTTCTCAAGAAACTGAAATTAACTTACCATATATCACAGCTGTTGATGGTGTTCCTAGACACTTGGTTAAAAAAATCTCTAGATCTAAATTTGAGCAATTATCAGATGAATTGATTCAAAGAACATTAGAGCCTTGCAAATTGGCTTTGAAAGATGCTGGAATGTCTACTTCTGATATTACAGAAGTTATTTTGGTAGGTGGATCAACACGTATTCCTAAAATTCAGGAAGTAGTTGAGAAATTCTTTGGTAAAAAGCCTTCTAAAGGTGTAAACCCTGATGAGGTTGTTGCAGTAGGTGCAGGTATCCAAGGTGGTGTATTGACAGGAGATGTAAAAGATGTTCTTCTTTTGGATGTAACGCCATTGTCATTGGGTATTGAAACTTTAGGTGGAGTATTCACAAAATTAATTGAAGCGAATACTACTATTCCTACTAAAAAGTCTCAAGTATTCTCAACAGCAGCACCGAATCAGCCAAGTGTGGAGATCAATATTGGACAGGGAGAACGTTCTATGTCTAAAGACAATAAATCAATTGGACGTTTCCACTTAGATGGTATTCCGCCAGCTCCAAGAGGCGTTCCTCAAATTGAAGTAACTTTTGATATTGATGCTAATGGTGTTTTGAATGTTTCTGCAAAAGACAAAGGAACGGGTAAAGAGCAAAATATTAGAATTACTGCAAGCACTGGATTATCAGATGATGAGATTGCTAAAATGAGAGCGGAAGCTGAGGCGAATGAAGCTGCGGATAAAGAAGCTAAAGAGAAAGTTGAGAAACTGAACAAAGCTGATACAATGATTTTCCAAACGGAAAAACAATTGAAAGAGTTTGGTGATAAATTATCTGCTGAAAATAAAACAGCAATTGAAACAAGTTTCAACAGCTTAAAAGAAGCACACGCTGCGGGCGATATAGATGCTATTGATACACATTTGGAAGGATTAAACAATGCTTGGCAAGCTGCTTCTCAAGAGATGTATGCAGCTGGACAAGATGCTCAACCAGGTGCTGGTGCTGAAGGTGGACCAACTGCCGATGCTACGGGAGACGCTTCTGCTGATGGTGATGCTGCTGAAGAAGATGTTCAGGATGTAGAATTCGAAGAAGTGAAAGAAGATGAAAAAGCATAATGATATTTATTAGGGAGAAGAGCACTCTCTTGTAAAATAAGGTTTGGGAAAAGAGCGCAATGAAATTGCGCTCTTTTTTAATGTTTGACTTATTCAATGCTAAAATGTAATTAATGCTTCAATGAAAATGCGAGAATAAATCAATGCAAGAGTGCTTGAATGCAAGAATGCGAGAATAGTTCAATGCTAAAATGTAATTAATGCTTCAATGAAAATGCGAGAATAAATCAATGCAAGAGTGCTTGAATGCAAGAATGCGAGAATCAATGTTGTTTAGTTAAGTAATAGATCTCTAAAAAGCCTGAAGGGCTGACAGTATAATGGCACTAATGTTATGATCCATTTAAAAACTCCGAAGGAGTGGCATCATTACAGCATTGTATCATTAAAAATATTCACGCATTAAAAATTGAATCATTAATCACATTACAGCATTATATCATTAAAAATATTCACGCATTAAAAATTGAATCATTAATCGCATTAAAACATTATACCATTAAAAGTAAAAGATGACAAAATTCGCTATAGTTGGCTGTGGACATATAGGAAAAAGACATGCTAAACACATTATTAATCATCCCCAAGCTGAGCTGGTTGGGATGTATGATTTATTGATGGAGGCAAGCGAAAATTTAAGCAAGGAATATGGAGGTGTTGCATTTGCATCTTATGATGAATTACTATTGAGCGATGCAGAAATAATCAATGTTTGTACACCCAATGGTTCGCACCATAATTTGACGGTTCAAGCATTAAATGCAGGTAAAAATGTATTGGTTGAAAAACCCATGTCTATAAAAAAAACGCATTGCGAACGAATGATAAAAGCCGCTTTGGACAATGGTAAAAACCTGTTTGTAGTGAAACAAAATAGATTTAATCCACCAGTACAAGCGGTCAAAAATATGATTGAGCTAGGTGCTTTGGGTGAAATATTTTCAGTCGTTGTGAATGGTTATTGGAATAGAAACGAACAGTATTATAAGCAGTCAGAATGGAGGGGGACATTGGAATTAGATGGTGGTACTTTGTTTACTCAATTTAGCCACTTTGTCGATATTTTATATTACTTGTTTGGCGATATAGAAGTGATTGCCGGCACATGTGTAAATGCAAATCATAAAGGCTTAATAGAATTTGAAGATACAGGGCATTTTGTATTTAAATTAAAAGAAAGTAACGGTATTGGTAGTTTGAATTATACCACCACCTCTTTTGAAAAAAACCTAGAAGGATCGATATGTATTTTTGCTGAAAATGGGACCATCAAAATAGGAGGGCAATACCTAAATACAATTGAATATCAATCGACAAACGGATTAGATATTATAGATTTGCCAGTTATTGATAAAGCAAACGATTACGGTTTTTATGCGGGGTCAATGTCTAACCATGATAAAGTAATTGACAACGTTATTCAATCACTGAACGGGCGTGAAAAAATAATGACCAATGCTTATGATGGATTGAAAGTAGTAGAAATTATTGAGTCGTTTTACGCTGTTTCAAAAAGTCAATAATTTGACTGTTTTTTATTGCTGGATCACAGTAAACTAAAATCGGGGAGTTGGCAGAAAAAACCAAATCATCCCAAATTCCTAAGTTGATTATTTTATCCAAACCGCTTTTGTTTTTTTTCATAATGAATAAAATGCTCGATGGATTTTGCTCCGTATATTTTTTTAGTCCTTCTAAATGAGAATTGTTAATGGAGTTTGATAAATGAAAATCGTCTGTACCCAATTGCTCTTGCATCAACGAAATGAAGTCTGATTTTTTCTGAATGTAATCAGAATTATTTTCTTTAAAAATATTTACAAAATTAAATTTTGTATCACAACTTATAGATAAATCGTAAGCAAATTCGATATTTTCAAAACTGTGAATATTATCGGTAATCAGATCTGTAGCAAAGGTTATTTTTTGAATTTCTGAAAACTGAACTGAACTAGGAATCGCTAAAATAGGGTATAGTGCCTTTTCAATCAATTTAGAAACATTGTTCCTAAAAATTTTATTAAAAATACCCTTTTTTTCTTTAGTACTTATGACTAACAGGTTGAACGGATTTTGGCTATGATTTTGTTCAATTTCAGAAATATCAAATTCATCTTGTGATTTATAAACTACATGAATTGATTTTAAAGTGTCCTTAGAGAAAATATTTTCAAGCGATTGAAAATAATTGTTCACAAAATCTGGAAATGAAAAGATGTTGTTTTCGATTATTTGAAATAAGGAAGCGGTAAAAGTTTGTGAACTTGATGATTTAGAACTATCAAATATACTTAGTGTAGCTTTAGACTTACTCGCTATATAGATAGCGTAGTTCAATGCATTATGTGTATAATCTGCAAAATCAGTAAGTACAACTATGTGCTTCATATTTAACTAAGGATCATTTAAATGAATTCGACACTTTCGTAAAAACTATTTTGAACCAACTAGGAAAAAGCACACAAGACAGACGATTTAGGCTTAATAGAGCTAAGGTGAGCATTTTTGACTAGTCCAACAACTCGGTTGTAGATCAGAATATGTTTTGTTCAAATGTGGAAGTTATTTTTAGAATAATCCTAAAATACCAAAAATCAATAAAAAATCAAATTTTAATATAGAATTAAGCACTATATAGTAAAGAGCTTTTCTTTTAGAACTACCTTTCCCAATAATCAATATCTAAAAGATCTCCTAAAATTTTTAGGTAATTATTGTATCTAAACTCGGCTATTTCACCATTTTCAAAAGCATTGATAACAGCACACTTAGGCTCTTTTTGATGTCTACAATTGTTAAATTTACAATTTCCTAACAAGTTGCGCATTTCGGGAAAATAATGAGAAATTTCATCAGGTTCTATCGAAACAGCTTCCAATTCTTTTATACCGGGAGTATCAATCAGGTGTCCACCTGAAGGCAATTCATGCATTTCAGCAAAAGTTGTGGTATGCAATCCTTTATCGCTGTAGTTAGAAATTTCTTTGGTCGCAATGTTTAAATTTGGAATAAGTCTATTGATCAAAGTAGATTTGCCCGCACCAGAATGCCCTGAAATTATGTTGGTTTTGTCTTTCATTAACTCTTTAAGCAAATCATTGGAAGTTTCCTCTGTGTTGCTAATCAAATAGACCTTGTAACCTACATTTTCATAAACATTTTTGTAATGCTCAAATTTTTCCATCTCTTTAGCTCCATAAATATCTTTTTTGTTGAAAAGTATAATGGAGTTAATGTGATGCATCTCAGCTACCATCAGTAAACGATCAATAAATCCTGTAGAAGTTCTGGGGCTTTTTAAGGTCGCCATTACAAACAATTGGTCAATGTTTGCAGCAAGAATTTGACTTTTGTTCAAATTTCGAGGAGACTTCCTGATTATGTAATTATCTCGCTTGTAAATTTCACTAATAACTGCTGCTTCAGAATCCTCACTATTATCAATTTCTACATAATCACCAACAGCAATCGGATTGGTTGATTTGATTCCTTTCAGTCTCAATTTCCCCTTTATACGAGCAGAGATCATATCTCCATTTTCAAATTGGCAGTTATACCAACTACCTGTAGATTTTAAAACACGTGCTTTCAAGTATTGCAATTTTGTGATAAAAAGACTATAATGTAATTGTTTTTCGTATAATAGTGCAATGTAAAAAAAGTACCTGATAGAATTAATAAAAAGAGAAATGAAAATGAAAAAATTTGCGATAAAGAATTTAAACTTACAACCCTATAACTTTGTTCTTAAACTTATCTTTTTTGTATTTCTCTCTTCATTACTTTTTATAGATGTAAACGCACAATCTCTAAAAAACAACAATGATCTTTCTAACAATAGGAAATTGAATAAAGTTTCATTATCAATAATTTCTTATAATGTTTGGGGTTTGCCAATTTGGCTTCCTGGAATCAAAAAGAAAAAAAGATTTCCCAAAATAATTGAAAACTTAAAGAAAACAAGTGCTGATATTGTTTGTCTTCAAGAAACTTTTGATTTTGGATTTCGCAAAAAACATTTATCAAAACTAAAGGATACTTATACTTTCAATAAAAACTATCTGGTAAACAGAAAATCGAAGTTTATGAAATTTGACAAGTTTGGGGGGCTCACAACTTTGTCAAAAGTTAAGGTGCTTGAAGAGACTTTTTATCAATTTGATTTTATAGATGGAATGAGTAAAGTTGAAAAAGATGGTGGAAAGGGGTTTATGCTTACAAAATTAAAAACTCCTGTAGGTCCTATTTATATAATAAATGTTCACTTATTATCTGGAGAGGATACAAAAAAAGAAAAGTTCAGATTGAGTCAAGTCAAAAAGATTAAAAGCATAGCTGATTCTCTGAATGTTTTTGATTTTCCGACATTTTTATGTGGAGACTTAAATACTGTTCACCCTAGTAGAGATGGTAAGCAGGGTTATATTGGAGAGGTCTATAAATTTCTAGTTGAAAATATTGGTTTTAAAGGTATTCATAACAAAATCACTGAAGAGGATTTTACTTTCGATGCTGAACGTAATAAGAATGCCGATAGGTGGTATTACAAAGAAAAGCACAGAGAAAAACTAGACTATTTCATGTATGCTGTTCCAGATGACTATTTGTTTGAAGTAGAAGAAAATAAAGTGATTTTCAATAAAGAAAATACTACTTCTGATCACTTCGGTGTAATGACTAAAATATTTTTGCAAAAGAAAGAATGAAGAATTTAAAAGAAAACAGTCAGAACAAATTTTTCAAATTCCAAACATATAGTTATGATGATGCTATCTATAATTTTATTCTTAATTTTTATGATGCTTGGCGGCTTTCATTTGTACTGGTTTTTTGGAGGTACATGGGGAGTAGAAAAAGTTATTCCCACCAAAAACAATGAAACGAATACTCATTCAATTCCTAAATTTGCAACCTTATTAGTAGCACTCATATTAATTTCATTTGGATTTATTTATCTTATAAAATCAGGTCTGATAACTATCCAGCTTCCCAATTGGTTAGCAACTTACGGATATTGGTTGATTCCTATTATCTTTATCTTGCGAGCAATTGGAGAATTTAACTATGTTGGCTTTTTCAAGAAAGTAAAAAATACAGAATTTGCAAAAGCTGATTCAAAACTATTTGTTCCTCTCTGTTTATTTATTGGAGTAATTGGAATTATAATACAATTATTGGATAAATAACTGATTTACTGTCGATTTAACAGACTTTAATTTTTGGTTTATCATAGGTATTTGTACATTGTGGTAATGTAAATGTGTAATGTTTTCTAAAATTGATATATATGAAAGATGTTTATAAAATTATCATTTTACACCTACTGTTAATTGTTTTTTGTAGTCCCAACTTTGCAGTAAGTCAGCAGATCAGCGAATTTATTCATGTTGATCAATTTGGTTATTTCAATAATGCTGAAAAAGTAGCCGTGATCTCCAACCCTCAAATTGGTTACAATAGTAATTTGTCTTATAATCCTGGGCAAACATTTCAAGTTCGTGACTTGTTTACCGAGGCAATTATTTATAGCTCATCAGTTCAGTTGTGGAATGGTGGAAATACACATGCGCAGTCGGGAGATCAAGGTTGGTGGTTTGATTTTAGCAGTGTTACCAGTTCTGGTTCATACTATATTTATGATCCTTCAACAGGACATCGTTCTGCTCCTTTTGAGATCAACGCAAATCCTTATAGCGAAGTAATAAAGGCAGCAACCAAAACGTTTTATTACAATCGTTGTGGTATTGAGAAAGTTACGCCTTTTGCTCAACAAATTTGGAATGATGACGAAAGTTTTTTGCAAGACTATAATGCTCGAAATGCATATGATCAAAGCAACGCTGCTACAGAAAGAGATATGTATGGCGGTTGGTTTGATGCGGGTGACTACAATAAATATGTAACCTTTGCACACGATCCTATTCATCAATTGCTAACTTCTTTTGAAGAGAATCCTTCAATTTATACTGATGATTGGAATATTCCAGAAAGCGGTGATGGGGTTCCAGATATTTTGAATGAGATAAAATGGGAGCTAGACTGGTTGTTGAAAATGATAAATGCAGATGGTTCCGTCTATATTAAAATGGGTAGTCTCAATTATGATATAAATGCTAATGCTCCACCAAGTGCCAATACAGAACCTAGATATTATGGCTATACCTGTCCATCTGCATCTTTGTCAGTTGCGAGTATTTTTGCGCATGCAGCTAAAGTTTTTAAAGACTATCCAAGTTTGGTTACTTATGCAAATGCACTTGAGCAAGATGCTATTTTATGCTGGAATTACTTTTTGCCATTTTATGATGCTGATAATTTACAAACAGATTGTGATGATCAGGTTGTGAAATCAGGAGACGCCGATTGGAGTGAAATTGTTCAGATAAATAATGCTGTTATTGGAGCTACTTACCTTTTTGATTTGACCACAAATTTGAACTATTCAAATTTTGTAGCAAATAATATAAATGAAATTGAACCGATTGTCAATGACTATTGGGCTGCAAAACATCCAATCTTATTAGAAGCAGTGCTTTTTTATACAACACTAAACAATGCTGATCAAAGCGCAGTAAACACAATACTAAATTCTACTAGCAATGCCGTTCTAAACAATTGGGGTAATTTTTTTGATTTTAGCGCAGATGACTTATACAGAGCTCAAGTTCCTGATTGGATTTACTATTGGGGTAGTAATATGGGAAAAGCCAATATTGGAAACATCTGTAATACCATGATTAAATACAATGTGGTTCCCTCTGCCAATGCAGGGCTTACAAGAAAAGCAGCCGAGCAATTACATTATTTTCATGGAATAAATCCACTAGGTATTGTTTATCTTTCAAACATGTATCAGTATGGAGCAGACCGTTCTGTTAATCGGATTTTTCACACTTGGTTTAATTATCAAACAGACTGGGACGATGCTCTGAACTCTATTTATGGACCAGCACCAGGTTTTCTTGCAGGGGGACCCAACCAGGGATATACAGGGGCATTAACACCACCCGCCAATCAGCCATTGCAAAAATGTTTTCTCGATTATAATAATGGATATTCAGATGTGGCTTATGAAATAACTGAGCCTGCAATTTACTATCAAGCTGCATATATTAGAATGCTTGCAAATTTTGTAAATACCCAAACAATAACTTCTTCAGTGGATATTAGTGCGACCAATAATTGTATTGAAATATTTCCCAATCCCACAAATAACTTTCTACAAATAAGAGGAAACTTAGAAGCCTACACAGTTCAAGTTTTGAATGCAAACGGATTTGTTTATCAAACATTAAATACAAATAGTGGAGAACTAGTTATCAATCTGTCTGACTATCCTTCAGGAATGTTTTTTATAAAAATTTGGAATCAAAATAACAACCTTTTATCTGTTGAAAAATTTTTAAAAACTAATTGAAAAATAAATTGAATTTGGGATGGAAAAGGTACTTTTAACCCACTCGCCTGCTGTCTATAGGAAGAAGGCACCTAGTACGGTAAATTTTTTAAAAATCCAAATATAAAGCATTTTTTTTAAATAGGTGAGTAGTCATAACTAATCAATTTCGTATAAGTCAGAATAAACATTTTTTGAATGCCAAACCATCGAATCGTTGAACTGTTGTAAATTGGAAAAAGATGATTTCTGAATATCCGATTATTTTTGTTTGAGTACTTAAACAGGCTTCACCGAATGAATCGCATCTGAAAGTTCGAAAATGACAGAGCTGTCTTTTTCTATGGCTGTTCCGACAACAATTATATCGGCCCCTGCTTTACAAATATTGTACGCTGTTTCAGGCTCTCGAATTCCACCACCAATAATTAAGGGTAAATCAACGGTTTCTCTAACAGCTTTAACCATATCCAATTGAACATGCGTCTCGGCACCGCTTCCAGTATCCATATAAATCATTTTTAAGCCTAAATAGGCTCCTGCGAGTGCTGTACAACATGCGATGGCAGGTTTATTCAAAGGAATTGGATTGGTATTTGAAATATAGGAGGCCGTTGTAGCTTTTCCTCCATCAATCAACATATAGCCAGTTGAGATAACATCCAGTTTAAGGCTTTTGATCATTGGGGCTGCCGTAACGTGTTGACCAATCAAAAAATCGGCATTTCTACCAGAAATCAATGATAAAAATAACATTGCATCTGCGTATCGAGTTAATTGAACTGGACTGCCTGGAAATAGAATTACTGGTATAGTGCAGTTTTTCTTAATGTATTTTACTAACTGCTCCAATGAGTCATCAGTGACCAAACTACCTCCAACCAAAAATATATCTACTTGGGCAGTGGTAGCCTGCTCAATTAACAATTCAACCTGTTTTAAATTGACTTTATCAGGGTCTATAAGTACTGCAAAAAGCTTTTTAGAAGCTTTCTGCGCATTTTTGATATGTTGATAAAGGTTTACTGTACTCATAGCTATTTAAATACTTCACAAAGGTAGATGTTTTTCATTTTTGATTCATTTAATCAGAATTTAATTTTGACCAATAGTTGCTATTGTTTTTGTAATTTTGTGCCTTAATTAAAAAAAGCACGCTTGATAGCCTATATAAAAGGAAAAATTGTCGGAATTACACCTACCTATGCCATAGTTGAAAATAATGGAATTGGTTACCATATTAACATAAGTTTACAGACTCATGCTAAAATTAATGGACGCAAAGAGGTGCTTATTTACATTCATCATTATATCAAAGATGAAAGCATTCCCGTAATGTATGGTTTTGCAGATGAGCTGGAGAAGAAATTTTTCCTCGATTTTGTTTCTGTTTCAGGTGTTGGACCAACAACTGCAATTGTAATACTGTCCACATTTAGTCCAGGTGAAATTAGGGATGCTGTAGTTTCTGAAAATGTGAATATGTTAAAGTCGATAAAAGGCATTGGTCCCAAGTCAGCGAAACGGATAATTTTAGAACTGAAAGATAAATTTTTAAAAATCGAAAGTACAAGTACTAATTCCGTCAATCAACACAATACACAAGTGGATGAGGCGTTACAAGCTCTAGGCACTTTGGGTATAAGTAAGAATGTAGCTCAAAAAGCGATAAAAATCGTTCTTGATAAGCACCCTGACGTTTCTTCCGTAGAAGATATTGTTAAGTTTGCTTTGAAAAATATATAAACAAATATTCAGATGCGTACACCTTTATGATGTATGTATTTAACAAGAAATAAATCAAAAAGTGATCGCAGGGAAGAAAACTTTTACGAAGAAATACACGCATATACTACTAATAGGGCTCATCTCTATGATGATGTCTAATTACAGTAGTGCAGCTAGCTATTTTGCACAATACACACCAGAAGACTCTAATGATAGTTTTTTGGACAATGAAGAAGAGGAGGAGGAAGAACTGGGTTTTATTGGTCCCCTGCCAATATTGGAAGAGCCACCCGATTCAAACGACCTGCTTTATCCTATCCAAGATCAACGATTTGGATACAGATACAGCAACCAAAGTGTAAATCCTTTCGACTTAACACCTAATAATTCCAATGTAGAATACGATCCAAATACTGGGCAATATGTAATTACAGACCCAACCAACCCTAATGCTGCTCCCAGGTATATGTCTTTTGATGAATATTGGGAAGAGCAAGATAGAGAAAGTATGGCGAATTACTGGGAAAGCCAATCGGGAAGTAGTTTGAGTAATCCCAGTCTTGGTTCTTCCAATATTATTCCTAAGCTGAATATTGGAAATGATGACCTTGCTGGTATTTTTAATGGAAATGAAGTTGATATTCGTCCTTCTGGTGGTATTGAGTTATTAGCAGGTTGGAGAAGGCAAAGAATTGAAAATCCTGTATTACAATCTTTGGGTTTGGCAAATCAAGGCGCTTTGCCTGAGTTTCAAATGACACCGAATTTGAGTGTACAGGGTAAAATTGGTGATAATTTAAATTTCAATATTAATTATAGTACACAAGCAACTTTTGATTTTGAAAATCAAGTAAGATTAGAATATACTGGTGATGAAGATGATATTATCCAAAAAATTGAAGCGGGTAATGTAAACTTTCAATTACCTACTGCTTTGATTCCTGGTAGTCAGAGTTTATTTGGTTTGAAGACAAAATTGAAGTTTGGTAGATTGACTGCTACTAGTGTAATTTCTCAACAGAAATCAAGGGCAGACAGAATTACCATACAAAACGGTTCGCAAATCAAAGACTTCGTTATTAGAACGGATGAGTTTGAAGAAAATAGACACTTTTTCTTATCACAATATTTTAAAGACAATTACAATAAGGCATTATCAACAATGCCATGTATTACTTCTGAGGTACAAATAAATTATGTGGAGGTTTGGGTATCGAATAGAAGAAACCAAACAACTGAAACGCGTAACATTGTTGCAATGATGGATTTAGGAGAAACGGATCCACACAGACAACCTAACATTTTACCAAGAACGCAAGATGAATTTCCAAGAAATCAAGGAAACTCGTTATACAGTGATTTATTGAGTAATGGTGATACCAGATCTATTGATAAGGTGACAAATGCTTTGCAAAACGAATTGGGTTTGGTAAATATCAACGACTTTAGATTAGCTGAAGCTCGTCGTTTGGACCCTAACGAATTTACATTTGATCCGCAGCTTGGATTTATCTCATTAAATGCACCACTACAAAGCGATGATATTGTTGGGGTGGCTTTTGAATATCAAACCATTTGGGGAGATACATACAGGGTAGGAGAGTTTGCCGATCAGTTGCCTCCAAATATTAATGACAATGGTAGAGAGCAAGTGATGTTTGTTAAGATGTTGAAATCCATTCGCCCTGAACCAAGTTTGCCTATTTGGGATTTGATGATGCGTAATGTATATAAAATTCCGCAGGCGTATAAAATTAATGAGGAAGACTTTAGATTAAATGTCTTTTATGAAGTTCCTGGTGGTGGAGCCAGTGCATTCTTGCCAGATGGTCCTTCTGTAAGAGACAAGGTTTTAATCAGTTTATTGGGACTAGATAGATTGAATTTTCAAGATGATCCAAAGCCCGATGGAGTGGTCGATTTCTTTACAGCTAAAGCGAATACTATTTCAATAGATGCTCAAGAAGGAAGTCAATACAATCAAAATGAGCAAAACAATAATAATCGAAATAGTGGTTTTGGAAATTCAAACAGTAACCGAAATCGGCAAAATGCCCGTAACCAAAAATTTTATTCTACCATTGATCCAAGAACAGGTAGAGTTTATTTTCCTGTCAGAGAACCTTTCGGGGAGGATTTAGCAAAACAGTTTGATAATGGAGAAGAGAATATTGCTGCCAGCTTTACTTATCCAGAATTGTATGATACAACTTTGACAATTGCTCGTCAATTTCCAGAAAAAAATAGATTTTTAATCAAAGGACGATATAAATCGGGAACCTCTTCCGAATTTAGTTTGGGTTCTTTCAACTTACCAGAAAATTCAATTAAAGTAAGAGCTGGTGGTAAAGAACTTCAAGAAGGAACGGATTATACCGTGAACTATAGTTTGGGTAGAGTAAGTATTTTGAACGATGCTTATTTAAATTCAGGTATTCCTATTCACATTGATTATGAAGATCCTGCATTGTTCAGTATTCAACAAAAAACCTATTTTGGTACTAGGCTTGACTATTGGATAAATGATGATTTTACCTTAGGTGGTACATATGTGCATTTATCACAAAGACCATTTACTCAAAAAGTAAATTACGGTGATGATGCGATTTCCAATAGAATGTTAGGATTGGATGCAAATTACTATAAAGAGGCTCCAGGAATTACCAGAGCATTAAACAAGTTGCCTTTATACAGTACTAAGGAAAAATCTTCAGTAACATTTGCAGCAGAAGGAGCTAAGTTTATTCCTGGTCACGCAAAGGCGATAGATTTGGGTTCAAATGGTGTTGTTTTCTTAGATGACTTTGAGGGAACACAAAGCCAGATTCCTTTAGACTTTCCATACAATGATTGGCAGTTTGCCAGTACACCTTCTAGGTTCCCTAATTCAGAATTATCAAATGATTGGAAATACAATTATGATAGAGCGAGATTTGCTTGGTATATTGCTGATCCAGGTGCAAATGTAACTGGCAGACAAAGCAGTCATTATACGAGATCAATTGATTTTGATGAAGTGTTTCCTAGAACAGCTACTCAATTCATCAACAACTTGAGACCTTTGGATGTTACTTATTATCCTGATGAAAGAGGACCGTATAATTTCAATGTTGATGACTTAACACCTGATGGAAAACTGGACAATCCTTCTAAAAGATGGGGAGGAATGATGAGACAAATTGATCAGCCAGATTTCCAATTCAATAATATTGAGTTTATTGAATTTTGGGTAATGGACCCATTCTTGGAAGATAATACAAACGATGGAACAATGTATTTCAACTTAGGAACGATTTCAGAAGACATTCTAAAAGATGGAAGAAGGTCTTTTGAAAATGGATTGCCTTCAGGCAACCAACCAGAAAATACAGATACTACAAAGTGGGGACGTGTTTCTAAAAACAATGTAATCAACAGATTCTTTGGTAGCGATACAACAGCAAGAAATCAACAAGATATTGGTTTAGATGGATTGACGAATGAAGGAGAAAGCGTTGTGTTTAATCAATACTTAGAAGAGATAACTGCAAAATCAGATTTAAGTGATGCGGCAAAAGCTCAAATTCTTAACGATCCAGCAAACGATGATTTTCTTTCTTATAACGATGCTGCATTTAATGAAAACGATGACCTTTTAACCAGATATAAAAGATTTAATAGCCCTGAAGGAAATTCAGGAACAGCTTCGCAAGGACGTTTTTCAACTTCGTCTACTAACAGACCAGACAATGAAGATATAAATGAAGATAATGCTTTGGAACAGGCAGAATCTTATTTTGAGTATAAAATTCCTTTAGAAGCTAATATGCAAGTTGGTGATAGTTATATTACTAATATTAGAGAGTCAGAAGAAATTGATGGGGTAGCTGCAAGATGGTTGAAGTTTCAAATTCCTATAGCAGAGTTTGAAAGTGCTGTTGGAGATATTAATCAGTTTACGGCTATTCAGTTTATGAGAATGTATTTAACAGATTTTGAAAGACCTGTTACACTTCGTTTTGCCGATTTTAATTTGGTTAGAAATTTCTGGAGAAGGTATGAAACTAATATTTTTGAAGAAGGAGAATACCAACCTACTGATAATTTAGGAAACTCTAAGTTCAATGTTACTTCTGTCAGTGTGGAGCAACACTTCGAACGTCAACCTGTTCAGTATCGTTTGCCACCTGGAACTATTCAGGAAGAAATTTTTAATGGAGCTTCTACCGCTTTGATTCAAAATGAGCAATCATTGTCTTTGCAAGTTTGCGATCTGGAAGATGGTGTTGGTAACATTGTGTTTAAGACAGAGCGGTATGATATGCGGCAGTTTAAACGGCTTAATATGTGGGTGCATGCGGAAGAAGGGTTAAATGCAACCAATACACTGGAAGACAATGATGTTTCAGCTATAATCAGAATTGGTAGTGATTTGACAGCAAACTATTATGAATACGAGGTGCCTTTGTCGGTTACTGCGCCAACCAGCTATACAACAAGTATGGATTCTGAAGAAATCAGAAATGAAATTTGGCCCTATGAGAATAGAGTAGACCTGACACTGAAAGATTTAGTCGATTTAAAGAAAACAAGGAATTTTGTATTGGATGGATTTGATGCAAGAAAGCCTTATACCCAAATTATTCAAGATACCATTCTTAGCAAGTCTGGAGAATTTATACCAGTTGAAAGAAAATTAACAGTTGTTGGTAGCCCTGATTTGGGACAAGTAACAACAATGGCTTTGGGTGTGAGAAATCCTAAAAGAACAAAAGCAACCGAAGCGAATGATAACGGATCTGACGAATGTGCGGAAGTTTGGTTTAATGAGTTGTCTCTTTCTGAATTTGATGAAAGTGGTGGATATGCCGCTCTCGCAAGAATGGATGTAAAATTAGCAGACTTAGGTAATATTACTGTTTCAGGAAATATGCATACCGCTGGATTTGGTACTTTAGAGCAAAGAGTTATTGAGCGTTCTCAAGATAATTTATTGAATTATGATGCGACTGCAAATATCAATTTGGACAAATTTTTACCAGAAAAAAGTGGTATCAAAATTCCAATGTATGCAGGTGTTTCTGAGTCGATTAGTAATCCCAAATATGATCCTTATAATACGGATGTAATTATGAAGGAAGCTTTGGATTCTATTGGTTTATACCAAGGTCAGGAAAAGAAAAAAGAGTATAAAAAGAATGCGCAAGAGTACACCAACATTAAAAGTTTGAACTTTACCAATGTGCGTAAGGTGAGAACAAATCAGAAAAAGAAACAGCGCATTTATGATATTGAAAACTTCAATGTTTCTGCTTCCTATACAGAAGTAAATTATCGTGACCCGATCATTGAAGCGGAAAAGGAAAAGCGATACAGAGGAGAGATTGGATATGCTTACAATACTCGTCCGAAATATATTACACCTTTTAACAAACTTATAAAGTCGCAAAATCCGTGGATGAAAATGATTAAAGATGTAAACTTTAATCTGATTCCGTCGAGTCTTTCATTTAGAACTGAGGTGAATCGTTTGTTCTCTCAAACTAAGTATAGAAACCTAATCGGTGATAAATTTACGATGCCAACTTTGTATAATAAAGATTTTGTTTGGGGTAGATACTATGGATTTAAATATGATATTACTAAAAACTTAGGCATTGATTTTAATGCAACCAATCTGTCAAGAATAGATGAGCCCGCTGGAGCACCAGGCGAAAATGCGAAGAGTGAGCTTTGGGATAATTTCAAAGATTTGGGAAGAACGATTAACTATTCTCAATCAGCAAATGCAAACTTCAATGTACCTATTGATAAAATTCCTGTTTTTGATTGGACGAAACTTCGTGCCAAATACGGAACCAATTATGAATGGGTGACAGGTCCTTTGGTCGCTGTTGACAGTTTGGATAAGGGGAATATCATTATGAATCAAACCAACTTGCAATTGAATGGTGAGTTGAACTTTAGCAAACTTTATGGTAAGTCTAAATTTTTGAAAAATATAGATAGACCAAGTAAAAAACGACCTAAAAGAGAAAAGGGTAAAGGTGAAAAAGAACCGGCAAATCCAGATGGTGAAAAAGCGAAAAAGGAAAAAGGAACAGGAGAAATAAGCCCTGGACTAAGAGCTGTTTTAAGCCCATTGTTGATGCTAAAAAGAGCTTCGCTTACTTGGACAAATAGATTGGGTACGGAGATTCCTGGATTTACACCAAGGTCGTCTATTTTAGGTCAAGACTGGGGTGGTGGAAAAGCAGCTCCTGGTGTCGATTTCTTATTCGGTATGCAACCCGACACAACATGGTTGAACAATGCAGCTGGTAAAGGATGGATGACCACTAGCACCCTTTTAAACAGACAATTTAGACAGACAAAAGATAGAAACTTACAAGGTAAAGCGACTTTAGAACCCTTCAAAGGTTTTAAGATCGATTTGACTTTGACTAAAAATTATAGAGAGACTTATGTAGAATTGTTCAAGGTAAACAGAGATGGAGAATTTGAACATATGACGCCTAATGGCTTTGGAAGTTATTCTGTGTCTTATATTCCTTTTAAAACTGCTTGGGATGCTGTTGATGATAGTACATTATTGTCAAATACATTTTATGAATTTGAAGAAAATAGGTCTAAAGTTTCTCAGCGTCTTGCAGAGGGCAACCTTGCTGCAACAGGAGAATATTTCAATCCATCAGATTCGACTTTCTTATCAGAATATTCTAGGGGATATGGTCCATATGCTCAAGATGTTTTGATTCCCGCTTTTTTAGCAGCCTACAAAGGGGTTGATGTCAATACTATTGATTTAGACGGGACGGCCTTGAAACAAAGACCGCTTCCAAATTGGTCGGTTACTTGGAATGGATTGAGCAAAATTAAATTTTTCAAGAAGTTTTTATCTAGTGTAAATTTATCGCACAGATACAATTCTACTTATACGGTTAACTCTTTTAGAACGGAGCCGTTTTATCAAGGGCGTGTTTACAATACTGACCGATTGGTTGAATCGCCATATTTGATAGATTCTTTATCTGGCAACTTCTTTGTTCCAGTTAGGATTCCTGATATTCAAATCTCTGAACAATTTGCGCCTTTATTGGGTATAGATATGACATTCAATAATAGTTTGACAACTAGGTTTGAATTCTCAAAACGTAGAACAATAGGTTTGAGTTTGATCGACTATCAGTTAAATGAAAACAAAGGAACAGAGTTTATTATTGGTGCTGGCTATCAAATTGCAGGAGTTAAATTACCATTCAAAAATAAAGATGGTTCAAACATTGTTTTGGAGAATGATTTAACTTTCCAGTTCGATTTATCCATTTCAGACAACCTTACTTCGATTTATGCGTTTGACCAAGAGATTACCCAACCAACCAATGGTAGTAAGACGATCAGGTTCTCTCCCACAATTGATTATGTGATCAATGATCAAATTCGTTTAACTTTGTATTATGAATATGAAAAAATGTTGCCGTATACAACGCAATCATTTGTTACAACAAGAACCAGAGGAGGAATAAGAGTTAACTTCTCATTGGCTCAATAAAATAAAAATATTGCTAAATTACCTGTTAAAGCCTTCTTTGATTAATTTCGAGAAGGCTTTTTTTTGTACTTTATATTTACTTTACATTAATGATGAACAGAATTGCTTTGGTAACAGGAGTCAGCAGACTAAAAGGAATTGGCAAAGCTATTTGTATAGAGTTGGCTAAAAACGGAGTGGATATATTTTTTACTTATTGGAGAGCTTATGACAAACAAATGCTGTGGAGTGTTGAAGACAATGAGCCTGAATTGATTCAGAAAGAAATTCTAAACCATGGCGTCAATTGTAAGTCTATTGAGTTGAATCTTTTGCATGAGGATTCGGTGGCTGTTTTGTTAAATGAAGTAGAAAATCAATTAGGAAACCCGTGTATTTTGATCAACAATGCGACTTATAGCACACAAACTGGAATTGATACTCTAACAGCTGCTGAGCTAGACAAACATTATGCTGTAAATGTAAGAGCGACAACCCTGCTGACAATGGCATTTATCAACAGATTTAAATTTGATTCTGGAGGAAGAATAGTGAATATAAGTTCTGGGCAATCATTGGGTGAAATGAATGGTGAAATTGCTTATGCGATCACCAAAGGCGCAATTGAAACTTTGACGCAAACCATTTCTCAAGAAATTGCCGCAAAGGGTATAACAATAAATGCGGTCAATCCAGGTCCAACGGATACAGGCTGGTTGGATGAAGCTTTGTACAATGATTTAATTGAAAAATTTCCGATGAAACGATTCGGTCAACCCGAAGATGCAGCGAAGCTGATTGGATTTATATGTAGCGACGAAGGGCAGTGGATAACAGGGCAAATAATCCATTCAGAAGGAGGATTTAAAAGATAAAAATTTAAACAAGCTCACAAATAGTCTTATGTTTTTTAAATCAGGTAAAACACAATATTTATACTTAATGAAGGAGCCTTGCAGTCGCATTGTGAAAATATTATTGTGGTTTATCTGTTTTTTGATAGGCATAATTGTTAGCCAAGAATCTGGAGAATTTATGTGTGTCATATTTGGTATAATGGCAGGTGTGCCTATTTGGTTCTTAGCAGAATCCTCTGTTGGTTATTTTAAAATAGGTATTACGAAAAATCCCGATAGACGGCTCACCGAAGTAAACAATGGAAACGCTCGAAATATTTACTACGTTTCAAAAGTAAAAAGAAACGATGCCAAAGAAATAGAAACACTTATTCATCGCAAATACAAAAACCAGAGAAGAGATGGCGAATGGTTCAATCTATATTTTTGGCAAATCTGGTGGATACGATTTCGATATTATTGAATAATTCCTTAGTATTAATTTTCTTTGAAAATGTAACCTTGTACTCTTGGGCTTAGTAAGATAATTCATAATTCATAATTCATAATTCATAATTCATAATTCATAATTCATAATTCAGGTATACCAGGAATAGAACCAACAAACTTATTGTACTCTTTGATGCCTTTATTCCTATCGCCAGATTTAAAATTATCTTCAGCAAATTTTAAAAATTCAAAGGTGGAATTATAGATGCCGTTTCTGTAGGCATCGTTTGTGATTCCCTTAAACATCTTAATATTTGTCTTTTTGTTTTTTTGATGGATATTTTTTAAAAATGAAATATTGTTCGATCGGTGACCGCCTTTTTTATCAGCGCTGTATTTCCATTTTCTCAAATACCAGAAATCCAAGAAAGGACGATCTAGCGAGTTAATTTCGGTATCTCCTGTTGGGCTGTATTTACCAATATAAGAAGTCAACCATTTTGGGGAGCTGCCAAAACCAAAACTTTTCAAATCTTTCAAGTTCTCATTGTTGGGTCTGTTCTTAAGCTTAGAAACATTAAAGTTTAGCGGCTTATTAGAAGCAGTCATTAAAATATTATTTGGATAAAAATAAAAAACATTGATCTCCCCATAACTTTTGGATAAGGTTTCCAATACTACTTTTAAAATTTCTGTTGGCGTAATCAATGGCAGCCATTGAATAAAAACGCCATCTTCTGACAAACTGTTTTTGCTCAACTCGTAAAATTCTGTTGAGAGCATAATTGAATTCGACTGATTGAGTGTGCCCAACTTTCCATCAGAAACAATGAGGTCGTATTTTTCATTTTTGTATTTCAAAAACTTGAAAATATCTTCCTCAATCAAATTGACTTTTTTATTGTTGGATATTTTTCTGTTGTCTTTTTCAAATTTTTCGCTTGCCTCAAAAACAGGCTTCATTATTTCAACAGCATCAATTTTTTTTAATTCATCATAAGTACTCAGCGAGCCAACCGTAATACCGCTCGCCAAACCAACGTTCAGTACCTTTGAAATTTTATCATTCAACATAAAAGGAAGATGTGCCAATAGCTTTTCTTTGATCAGCAAAGTTTCAGTATTGCCCGCAATCGTAATGCCATCAATGCTCATACGTCTGTGGATGCCTTGATCCCAAACCTTGACAGTTGCATCGGAGCCTTCTTTGTAATAGACAACTTTGTCATTCAATTCATTTTTTCCAGTAAGCATACTATCGCTCAAAAAAAAGAAAATTGAAATCAATGCGAAAAGTGGAAGGAGTACAAAACTGATTTTATTTGAGCTGGTATTTTTTAAAAATCCATAAGAAATAAATGCCAATGGTAAAAGTAATAGCAGTACCGACCACTTTATTCCAATAAGGGGTATCAATAGCAAAACTGCCAATAAGCTGCCTAATATTCCTCCAAAGGTATTTATTGCATACAACGAACCAACGTTTGAAAGTGCTGACTTGTCGGATTGTTTGTGATAAATATCCATCAGCAAAGGCAAAAGAAAACCCATTAAGAATGTGGGAATGAATAAAGTGATAAATGCAATTAGAATGAAAACAACAATACTCCAACTCCAATGATATTGGTAATCGTATACAAAATGGAAAAGTGTATTTTCCATAAATTTACTAGGAAGTAGATTGTATAAAATGATTATTGATAAAAATATAAAACAGATCAATGCCAATATTCCTTTGCCATAAAGTTGTAAAGCGTTTTTGTTTTTGGATGGATATTTATTAAAATAAAAACTGCCAATACCGATTCCTAATAAGTAGACAAACAAAACAATGCTGAAACTGTAAGTGCTATTGTGTAAACTGAATTTTAAACACCTTGTCCAGATAATCTCAATGCCAATAGCCGCTAAACCCGAATAGAATGCTGCAAATTTTAAAAAAGAATTTGATAGACTTTTTTCAGTTTGGATAATATCTTTTTCTTCAACCAAAGAAGCATCAGTTGAGGTTGAAAGTGCATTGTTTTTCAAGGAGAAAAATGCAACCAATCCTATTAAAATGTTTATAATTCCAGTTAAATAAAGGCTTTTGGTTAAGCCTAGAAATTCTATTAGTAAAAAACCAGAAATCAATGCGCCAAAGGCTGCACCAATGGTATTGATAAAGTACAAACGACTTATTTCATTTTTGAAATTTTTATTGATGCGCATCAAACCATTGGTCAGGAGTGGGAGCGTCGCCCCCATCGCAAATGTTGGAATGAAAATAAAAAGTGTAACGACCAAAAAGAGAAGCAGGGAATTTAACGCAGATAAACCGACTGAGCCTGTCAACAAAGAATTAAAAATTGGCGATGCCAAAGAAATCAAGAAAGGAAAAAGCAGTGCATAAACTCCAATGACGATTTCTAAAACTGCATAAGTTTTTATCTCGTTTTTGATAAATGATTTGAACCTAGAAATAGACCAAGAACCAATCATTAATCCAAACATAAATGCCGCAATGATGAAACTAATTGCTAAAAAAGTGTGTCCCAAGTTTTGGGCAAACATAGATGTCCAAATCAATTGGTAAATCAATCCTGTGATTCCCGAAAGAAAAAAGCAGCAGTAGATTAAGTTTGATTTCGATGTGGACGCTTGAGGCATTTAATTCAAATTGTTTTTCAGTAAATTATTCAGCTTTGAAAGTAGTCAAAATCTGAGGAATCACTTCCGCATATTTTTTCTCCCATTTTTTCCATGTCCATAAAACAAGGTGGTACATCTTGTCTTCGTTTTCCAATGTAAGCATCCGATAAATGATAACCTCATTGATTGCTTCATCGCCGACTACTGCTTCTGCCATTAACAAAGTTCCAGATAGACCATGTTGATTGACTTCATTTCTTTCGGATATTTCAAAATTGTTTACAGTAGGTGGACTAATTAAAAAAGCCACTGAAGATCGCTGCTTTTTGGTGATGGTTAAAGTAGGTTCTTCTGATTTGTCTATTTCTTCAACGATGATGAAAAAGTTGCGAAACATATTTCCAAACTGATGAGGTGTCGTTTCTGTAACGCCTTCCATTTTATCAAGATAGTCGGGCAGATCAATGCTGAAAGTACCACTTTTGAGCGTTCTAAACTCTTCTGTATAACTACAGGAAGAAAAATTCAACGAAACAAAGAAAAGAATTAATTTTATATATTTCACAAGTTGATCGGTTATGGTAAAGCAGCTTAAATTTGATGATTCAATATTTATTCAAAGGTACAAAATAGGACTTTATTGAATTTACTTTAGTTGTTTTCCTAAATTTTCTATTTTCTGCAACCACTTTGTTCTAAATTCTGGTTTTGACAAGCGCAAAGGACCAATATTGGTGATTTTTACTTTTTTGATTCCAACAAAATTCATCGTTAACCGCTTCATTGCTTTATCACTTGGGCTGCCATTGACCAATTTGTAAAACCAAACGGGTTGGTCAAGTGTAGAAATCAATCTAGCAGACTTTCCAACCAAAAATTTATCCCACCAAACAGAACCTTCCCGCTTTTTGAAAGCAAAGCCAGGTAGGAAAACACGATCAATAAAGCCTTTCATAATAGCAGGAACTGAGCCCCACCACACAGGATAAATCCAAACAAGATGATCTGCCCACTTTATTTTGTCTTGTGCCTCAAGTAAATCAGGTTCTAATTCCGTCCGTTTGCGATAGCCAAATTCTAAATTGGGATTAAATTTTAAATCCCTTATTTTAATTTCTTGAACTTCAGCACCCGAATTCAATGCACCAGTCTTATAGGCATTAAAAATTCCAAAATTAAAACTTTCTTCATCTGGATGACCAATGATTATTAGAATTTTTTTCATTTCAATCAAATTTATATTTATATAAATATTAAACAAAAATACGAGCCTATAAGTTGTACAGTAGTAGCGTAACTATCTTTGGTAATTTTATAATCACAACTTGTAAAAAGTATGAGCACAAGAATTGCTGTAAATGATTTGGACAAGGTAAAACCTTTGCGTTTTGCTATGTTTATGATTGTGGCGACATTGCTGTGCATTATCATATTTGGGTATCAAATGATGCTCAGTGCCACAACGATGTTTTTTGTAGTTGTTGTTTTTATGGCAAAGCTAATTAAAGGTATTACGGGGTTTTTTAGTAAGCATTAGGCTTTGGGTTTTGTATGAGTTATGAGTATTGAAATAAAAAAGGTCTGCAAAGTGATAAACTAAGCAGACCTGAATTTCATTTCTTTTATTGGTGAATATTATTCAGCTGAAGGCGGAACGTCATAGAAGAATTGCTCTTTAACAATTTTGCCATTTTGTACTTCAAAAACACAAACCTCTTCCATTGGTACGCGAGCACCGTTTTGGAAGCTGATATCGTTTTTCATTGATAAAGTAAAGTGGTTGCCAGCAACTATTGGCTGAGAAACTTCTGAGCTGTGAATTTCTTTAACCATTCCTTGCCATTGGTCGTATTTAGCTTTTAAGTTATCAAGCCCCTCTGTTTTTTGAGGTCCTTGTGCACCTTCTGGTTCCCAGCTTTGTGCGTTTTGGTCAAAAAGTTGGTAAGCGTCTTTGTAATTACCCTCTTTGCAAAAGTTCCAGTACTTGTCAGCTACTTCTTGTGTGTTCCACGATTGTGCATCTTGTGTGCTCATTTTATTAAATTTAAAGGTTACAAAAAAGAAATTTGTAAATGATTTCTAATTAGTTTCAGCTCCCAAGGAATGGTGGAGAAGTTGTATGCAAATATTTATCCATTCCTTTTCGGTTAAATTCATGAATGAATCACCAATTTGCTGGCGAAAATAATTTTTTTTAAATGATAGAAAGAATAATTAACAATCTTTAATCTTATATAAACAATTGTTAAACAAAACATTTTTGGATTCAAAGAACTTCTTCGATGAATGATAATGCCACTATCTCCGGAGTTTTTATAAGGATCAAAACATTAGTGCCATAATACTGTCAGCCCTTCAGGCTTAATCACATTACAGCATTGAATCATTAAAAACATTGAAGCATTAGCCCCATTAACATCGTTTTAAAGAATAATCATTAATTTAGCGTTCTAAAATTAGCAAAAATGAACATATTAGAATATTTCGATGATTTAATAGAGAAGTTTAAAATAGGAACTTGGAAGGAAGAAGACCGCAAAAAACTATTTCGAGTTTTACAAGAGGTCTATGAAGTAGATGACGTTTATTCGGAATCCGAAAGAAAAGAGTTTGCGAATATTGTTTCGGGAATAGACATAGATGAAACGGAGATCAAACATATGGATTTTCAAGAGTCTTTACATACATTGCATTCTGATGAATCGAAAAGAGACATATTGTATTTTTGGATTGCGACAGCCTTGTATTCAGACGATGATTTTGATGATAGAGAAAAGATTTTTGTTGAAAAAATTATTCCTAAATACGAATTGGACGAAGCTAAATTTAGAGCAGCTTTAAAAGACATTCGCGATAAAAAAACGAGTGATATTTTAGAGTCTTGGTTGAGGGATGAGGAGTCTTAGTTTGGAATATTATTTAAGCACATAAATCCAGATAGTTGCAAATAGAAATTAAAAATTTCGGACCGATAGATAATCTGACTTTTGATCTAGATAAAGATATACATCTTATTTATGGTCAAAATTCAATTGGAAAATCCTATGCAATTTATGCAGTTTATTTGTTGTTAAAAAATATAACAAAAGAGTATGAGAAAACCCCAATAGTGAGTTCTAGTGATACAATGTTTAGCAGTATGGGACCTTTATATACATATAAGGTTGGTAACTTTACTGAAGAGATATCAGAAATATTTAATTCCAAATTAAAATCTCTTAGCGAAAATCAAACTTTGGATATTATTGAGGACTATAATCTTGTATTTGAGATAGCCCTTTATAAAACATTTTTTGGTTCTGCTTTGAAAAACTCTTTTTTAACCACTTTTTCTTCTATATCAGGCTTACATAATAAATATGTAAATAAAAAATTTGAAATAATTTTACACAATAGTAAAGACTTTAATTTTAAGATTGTATCAAATAATGAGAACGATATTAAAATAATTTATCAACATAGATTTACAAAATTTTCTATTAAAAAAGAATCAGGTAAATATAAAATGTTTAATGATGATACGCCTCCTTTCCAAGAGTTTACTTTAAATGAGGTTTTAAATCAGATAACTTTTTTAATATCAAGGGAATTGCAAGGTGTAATTTCAGATGTAACAAAAAATTTAAGATTTTTATTATATTTTCTTCCTGCAGATCGTTCTGGACTTTATGTAGGCTTGAATGCAATTTCTCCAATTATTGGAGAAATATCAAGACATAGGTATTTATTAAAAAACCCTAAAATAGATTTACCTACCTTATCCGAACCTATTTCAGATTATTATTTAGATATTTCAACTGTTGATAAAAATAAAGTGAATGCAGAATTTCAGGAAGCGGTTGATTTTTTGCAAAAAGAAGTGTTAAAAGGAGAGGTGGATTATGATCAAAAATCTAAAAAGATTTATTACTCACCAGATGATTTAGACATTAAGCTAGAGTTATCTAATTCATCTTCTATGATAGCTGAAGTATCGCCATTGGTAATCTACCTAAAGCATATTGTTAATAACAAATTTGATTTAGAAAAAGGATATTCTCAGGTAAATAATTGGTCTCAGAATTACCTTCATATTCCAAGTATCCTCTTCATAGAAGAACCAGAGGCGCATTTACACCCAGAGGTACAAGTGAAATTGATGGAACTCTTTTCAAAATTACCGAAATATGGTATAAAAGTCTTCATTACTTCCCATAGCAATTATATGTTTAATAAGTTAAACAATATGCTGATAAAAAAGGAAGTAGATGATGAAAAAATTGCTGTTTATCATTTAGTGAAAACTTCAACTGGTACAATAGATAAAAAGGATATGAAAGTTACTGAGGACGGAGTAAATGACGAAAATTTTCAAGAAGTTACGGAGCAACTTTATTATGAGCGTTTAAATTATCTTGAAAATAATGGTGATACAAAAGATTAAAGAACACGATGTGTTATCGAAATTTATTGAAGATACTTGTTGTGAAAATAATGTTTGTATCACATTTGATGCTGATATTTCTTTAGAATCTTATATTATTATAAAGGTAGATGATTTTTATAAATCTCTTAAATTAGGTTCGACTCCTCGTTCAGTTGATTGTTTAATTTTAAGACAATGTGCTAATGGAGATTATGGATTAATATTAGTTGAATTAAAAAAAGCAAGAAAGTCAAAGCGAATTAGTAAGACACAAATTGAAGAAAAGTTTGAAAACACGTTAAATGATTTTATGACAAGATTTAAAGATGTGTTTCCTGAAAAGTATAAAGAAATAAAGCTATATCTGATATCTAAGATAAAAAGAGACCGAACTTTAACATTAGAATACTTAATGAATAAACAGATTAAATTTAACAACAAAGTTCTGGGAATAAGACCAGAAATGAATCACTTTGTGATTAAAAACTGTTAAGTTTAAAAAATAGCCAACATTAATCCAAATATACAAACTCCTGCAAGAAACAGTAAAAAGGTATAAGGAAGTATTTCCTTTGCCTTTAGACCTGTGATGCCTAGTAGGGGAAGTGCCCAAAAAGGTTGCAACATATTCGTCAATTGATCGCCATAGGAAAGTGCCATAACGCATTTTGATAAAGGGACATTTAACTGACTCGCAGCTTCAACAATGATTGGTCCTTGAACAGCCCATTGACCGCCGCCACTGGGTACAAATACATTGACAATACCAGCACTGATAAAAGTGAAAAATGGAAAGGTAAAGTCATTTGATATTTGTACAAAAAAATCAGAAAACTCATTTATCAATCCTGAGTATTTCATAATTCCCATAATGCCTGCGTAGAGGGGAAATTGAATCAAAATGCCTGTTGATCCAGAGATGGCAGTTTTAACAGCTTTGCTAAAATTGCTGATGCTTCCGTGAAATAATAAACACAATCCGAAAAATAAAAAGTTGATGGCATTTAGGTTGAGCATTTTAAAAAAGTTGCCAACTTCAATGGCTTTCCATATGGAAATTGCTAGAAATACTCCGCCAATTGCAAAGGCAAATATTTTTGAATGATCTAATTTTTCCGCTCCTTCGACAAGCTCCATTCCTTCGTCGTTCCATTCGGTCTGTGGCAATTTATAAGGTGCCGTCTCGCTTCTCTTAGCAATAAAATACATCAATAAAGGCAGTAGGATCAATAATAACAAACTGGTTGTAATGTTCATCGTCGAAAAGATCGTTTCCTGAACGGGAATGACGCCCATTTTATCAACCAAAAAATGTTTTTCGCCTGTTATGGTCAATGGAGCAGAACCAGACAAACCTCCGTGCCACACCATCAAACCAGAATAAGCAGCAGCACCAATTAGTGGATAGTTTAGAGGAATGTTTTTTCGTTTGGCATATTCTCCCAGTTTTCGGGCAAAGATGGCTCCAAAGACTAAGCCCAATCCCCAATTGATTAAAGCAAAAATTAAGGTGAAGAAAGTAACGACAAATGCAGCACTTGGCAAATCTTTACACAGGACCAACATTTTGTCAATAAATTTTGAAAATGGTTTAGAGAGTGCCAGTGCATGTCCCAAAACCAAAATCATCATCATTTGCATGGTAAACTTGAGCAGTTCCCAAAATCCTTTTTCCCAAAACCCTGCGATTTGAAGCAAATGAGGGCCATTGGTATCGCTAGGCTCGGTAAGTACCAAAGCCAACATTGCAGTGGCAAATGTTAGAAAGATGGCAATAGTAAAGGGAGAGGGGAGGACCTTTTTTGCAATTGCTACAAACTTAGCGGATAAGGACATAATTACTTTTTCCTATGAAAATAGAAATTATATACGGAAACGTAATGACTCTTTTAATTTTTTTAAATGATTAAGTACTTGGACATAAGTAATCAAGTAATTCAGAAGAAAGGTTTTTTTGATTTACAAGTAAAAAAAGTCTTGCATAGCAGGGCTATGTAAGACTTTTTTGCCGCAGTAAATCAGAAAAAGATAAATTCTGAATACTCGATTACTTTTGTCCGAGTACTTAATTCCAATTTCAAGAATAAAGCTTCCAATATTAATTGAAATCAGGTTAGTTTGTACACTGACCAGGCTACAAATGCATATCGTAA
>JAHDGP010000317.1 GCA_020627525.1 Bacteroidota bacterium | reverse complement strand
CGAGTTCAGCCAAAGGGTCTTGCAGTCTTCTGCCTATTGATATTGCACCTCTAACGGTTAAATCTAATTCAGGGAATTCTTCTCTAGCGATTTCAGAAGCCGAGTAGATCGAAGCACCATTTTCACTAATCATTATACTTGGAATTTGCTTCAGTTCGTCAATTTGATTGACCATTGTTCTGGTTTCTTTTCCAGCAGTTCCATTACCTATAGCGATGTTTTCTATTTGGTGCTTTTTGCATAAATGCACCAGTGTTTGCATTGCAGGTTGGGGATTGTTGTTATGCGGATAAATTGTGGTGTTTTCTAATAAATTTCCCTGCTCATCTAGGCAGACAACCTTACAACCTGTTCTAAACCCTGGATCAATTGCCAATACACGCTTTTGTCCTAAGGGAGCTGCTAGTAATATCTCTTTCAAATTTTGTGCAAAAACATTAATCGCTTCCTTGTCGGCTATTTTTTTCGCTTCATTTTTCACTTCCGTTTCCAAAGAGGGTAGAAGCATTCTTTTGTAAGCATCTCTAACTGCAACTTTTACTTCAGCTGTACAGTCATTATTGTTTTTAAGAAATTTTCTTTCCAAAATATTTAAAGCATCCTCTTCTTCTGGTCTAATTTTAATTCTTAAAATACCAGCATTGGCTCCTCTCAAAATTGCTAAGAAACGATGGGAAGGAATTTTTTTTAGAAGTTCTGAGTAGTCAAAATAGTCTTTAAAAATTTGAGCATCTTTTTCTTCCTTTTTGAAGGAAATAATTTTTGACTGGATGATGCATTTGTTTTTAAACATTCTTCTTAAACTGTTTCTGATATCAGCTTCTTCAGAAATCCATTCAGCAATAATATCTCTTGCGCCTGCCAATGCTTCTTCCTGATTGTTGACACCTTTTTCGGAGTTTATAAAACTATCTGCAAAATTTGCAAGATCAAATTGTTCTTGGGTAAATATTTTTTTTGCCAAAGGTTCCAAGCCCTTTTCTTTAGCAATACTCGCACGCGTTTTTCTTTTGGGTTTAAATGGAAGGTAAATGTCTTCTAATTCTGTGAGTTTTTCTGCCTTTTCAATTTTACTTTTTAAAGCAGGTGTCAATTTGCCTTGATCTTCAATAGATTTTAAAATAAAGGCCCTTCTGGCTTCCAATGCTTCAAATTCCTTTTGTAGTTCTTTGATTTTGGAAATGATTACTTCGTCCAGACCGCCTGTTTTTTCTTTTCGATACCGAGCAATGAATGGAATGGTTCCTCCATCCTCAAAAAGGTCTAGAACAGCTTGTACTTGTTTGGCACTTATGTTTAACGCAGTTGCGATTTTGTTAATCATTATTTGAAATTTCAATATTAAAATGAGTCATTTGATTTTGAGAAAGTCAAGCGACAATTTAAAGCTGCGAAACTACAAAAAAAGGTCGACAAGATTTTCTCGTCGACCTGTCAAATTTGATCTGGGAACCGAAATGGTGAGTTTATGATAATGTATGTATATGGGTGAGAATGAACAGATAGCTCCCAATCAGACTGTTTTCGCCAAATTTTATTTTTTTGTTTAAATTTTTTATGCAATGGTATTACAGTTTCCATCCACTCCAAATTATTTAGAGTGCTTGCCAATAGCAATAATTGTATTTTGTTAAGGAAAGCCTGTACCTAAGTTTTCTGTTGAATTGTTCTGAGGTGCTAATACCCGAATGATCAGAAAGACTTTATTAGATTCCTATGTGAGTTTAAGATTGACTTTTGCTCTGGTTTCCAGAAAATTTAATTGAATCTGACTTGAATTTACTTTTCAACAATCAGCAAACAATAGTTCATTCATTTTGAAATTTGAACACAATCAACCTGCCATTATGCAACAAGTATAAATCAAATTTTTAAAAGAATCAATCTTTTTTAATAAAAGCATTGAAATTATTTGGTTTTTATAAAATTTTTACAGTTGTGAAAAGATAGCAGCCCCCACCAGAATAATTCTGATGAAGGCTGTCGAGAGTGGAACATCTCTATTTATATTGTAAATTGGTTGGTGATTATGGTACTCAGTTCTTGTAAATCTTCAAATTTCCCTTATTTTCGCCGCAAGAAAATCAAAACATTGAATTGATAAATTTTGATGACATTTAATGATTTTGATGTCCACACTTAGGGAATAATAATTTATTAAATCAGACTTAATAAATAATTCTTTGGAACCTTTTAATCAAAGTCTTGATTTATGAATTGTTAATATGAAGTTGTTTAGAATCTTCATTGTCAAAAATACAAAACAGCTCATTATTGAATGTCACTGAATTGTTAAACTTGGATTGCTATTTTGCAATCATCAATTGTTTAAAAAAATAGAATGCCAGAAATAGTTTTATGGACAATCGTTTTTTTCGTAAGCTTATTTGTTCTAGTAAAATCATCAGATTGGTTTATTGAAGCAGCAGAGGAAATTGGGCTTTCTCTTGGATTGCCAGCTTTTTTAGTAGGCTTGACAATTGTTGCTTTGGGTACCTCTATTCCAGAGTTAGCCTCATCTGTTGTAGCAGTCTTAAAAGGTTCTACTGAAATAGTCATTTCAAATGTGGTGGGATCGAATATTACCAATGTGTTTTTGGTATTGGGGACAGTCATTCTAATGGCAAAGCGACTCCAAATCAATCTGGAGCTTAAATTTGGGGATTTGTTTATGTTACTGTCATCAGCAGGTTTTTTAATTTATGCAAGTTATAATGACTATGTATTTTCAAATTCGGAGGGTGTGTGCCATTGGCATTATTCTTTACGTTGGATATCATTTCTGGTCGTATAAGGTGGGGAAAGCAGAAGATTTAGCTGAAAATGGAGGAGTTGAAACCGATAGACCTCCTCTAAAAATAACAAGCTTTTTAATTTTACTGTTTGCTGGTCTTGGAATATGCTTTTCGGCAGATTATAATATTGAATCCATATTAAAACTTTCTGAAATATTAGATATTGGAAAAGAGTTTATATCATTGAGTGCAGTTGCATTGGGTACTTCTTTACCAGAATTGTTTGTCAGTATGGCGGCCGCCAAAAAAGACAAATTAGAAATTGCATTTGGAAATATATTAGGTTCTAATGTGTTAAATGTTTTTGTTGTAATGGGAATACCAGGAATGCTGAGTGCAATTACAGTTCCATCTGTTATTCTTTCCCATGGTCTGATATTAATGGCAATTGCAACATTGGCATTGGTGTTTGTTTTGGTATTCCGAAAACTGTACAAGGCATTGGGTGTCGGTTTGTTGTGTCTATATGGCTATTTCATTTACGTTTGTGTTTCTCAGAATATGATAGGGTAGAGCTGTGAAGTTTCTAATTCTCCAATAATTCCTGAATTCCATTTTGGGGTGAAATTTCTGCCTTTGGGATTGGATTGGTAATTGAATCTTGAAGCTTAGCTATTTCCAAGTGATAGTTATTAATACTCATATTTATTTTTTCATTTTTATCAAGTGATTTTTTCAAAACAAAACCAGAGATTAATATAGCCAAAGTTGAGCAAATGGTCCAAAGCCTAAAATAGTTTAACTTACGCTTAATTTTAATTTTATCGGTTAAAATATTACCATAACTAATCTGCATATCTTCCAACTTAATTTTAACCTCCTCTTTTCTATATTTTAGATTTTTAATCTCATCTTCCAAAGATTTTAAATCCAACTTGGGTTCTGACTTTGTTGCTGAGAAAATCCAGTTGAAAACAGGAATAACTAAACCGAAAATTGTGATTAAAGCTGCTATAAAATTTATTCCTGGTTCATAAGTTTTAATGAGTTCTATTGTAATGCTAGAAGCATTATTAACTAAAGGACTTAATATATTTGTTACAAATTCCATTTATTGTTTTGATTTAGGCATTAATTGAAATGTGTTTAGTTGATTATAAGCGATAGGCATAGCCAATGCTCCAAAAGAAATTAAACTGTAAATCGTTTAATAATACTTTTGGTTCACTTGCATACACTTTTTCAAAAGCAGTATTATTAACACAAATGCTGTAAGGGTGATAATTTTATTTTGAAGTAATCCTTAGGTTTTATATTGTATCTTTAACAACTATAAGTCGATAAAAATACGAAACTAGTAGAATCATATTTGATAGTCATAAAAGCTTTTTATCTACAAATGCAGGCAGCAAGTTGGTGTTCTCTAGATTGTTTGATACAGGCTTTCATTTCTTCTTACTTTGAGCAATATCTATGATTTTTTTTAGATTGTCATCAAGGTTTGATTCATCAATTGTAAACTCTTTTTTTAGATTTTTAGTTGATAAATTAAATTTATATATTTGCCCATCTCTCAGTAAAAGATTATTAGAACTAATAATCTCGTCTTTTTCAATATATCTAATAAGTTCCGCATCATCAATTTCTCCTTTTAAAATTTTATTCATTGGGAAGATGCCTCCTGAAACTTCAATTTGATAATTGAGACTTAACTTTCCACTTTTTTTTTAATACCAACATTAGAAAATGCTTCTTCAATTATTTTTAATGATTTTTAAGGTATTTAATTATTGTTAATCATTTCAGTTGTTACCTCTAAAATTATTTCAAAAAAATCATTGAAATTAGCAGTAGCCCACAATTTTTTAAGTGTTTGAAACCAAATTTGTTCAGTTATTTCAATTCCAAGTTTAATTGAAGCCAGGTAAAATGCTTTATTTGGTATGCCTGAGTTAATATGAACACCTTGATTATCATCATTACCATTGTAATAATTATCCATATGATCAGGTTGAGAATCATGAATGTTTGCTGTTCCTGGAGCTTTCATAGATCTTAATGCTTCACCTGGAAAACTAGGTCCAATAATATCATTTCCAATCAACCAATCGGCTTCTTCTGGAGTTTGGTTTAAAACCCTTTGTTTAATTATTGTACCAAAAACATCAGAAAAATGCTCGTTTAATGCACCTGATTGACTATAGTATTGCAAATTTGCAATGAATTGAGTTACGCCATGCATGAGTTCGTGAGCTATGACGTCAATTGAATTAGAAAACGCAACAAAATCTTTACCATCGCCATCTCCAAATGCCATTTCATCACCATCCCAAAAAGCATTGATATAATCTTTTCTGTAATGTACACTAAATATTAAATCCATTCCATTACCATCTAATAAATTGTATTTAAATGTACTTTTAAAATAGTCTCTCATAAAACCAGATGTGTCATACACAGTATTTACATCATTGTCTTCAACTTCAGTTTCGCCTTCTTTTCTAATTAATTTTTTCCTTAACTCCCAGCTATTTTGCGAATCATAAACATAGCGGTTCCCTTCGCTCTTTTTAACTTCTTTTTTTGTTAGTGATGCTAACGTTGCTTCCCTTTTCTGTTTAATACTTGCCAAATCGGCTAGTGCTATTTTTGATGATTCACTTCCATCTTTAGCTAAACCACTCAAAACATGTGGTGGTACTATAGAACAAATACATTTCTTACACATAATTTATATTTTTAGATTAACAATTTATTTAAGGTTAAAAGATTTCCCTTTTTCTTTAGCA
>JAHDGP010000316.1 GCA_020627525.1 Bacteroidota bacterium | reverse complement strand
GTTGAGGAACCGATTTTCACAATCGCTCCTCAACTTTTTCTTTTAACCAAATACGCTCTGCAAGGTGGTCTGTGTTTTCTATTTTAATTAGTAACTTTTTAAACTTTTCTTTTTCTGACTTTGGAGTTGAAATGAGCTTTTTTGTAACGGCAATAAATGCTCTGTAAAGTGCACTGTACTGATCCGAAATGTTTTCATTTCTATAAATAAACATATACAAAGCACTAATTTCATATTCTAATACATCAATTTCTGACTTTTCATAATATATTTTTATCAAAAGTATTTTTGCCGAAATTTTAAAGAAAGGAACTTTGTATTCAGCATTATTCAAAAAGTCCAAGGCAGAATCAAAATCTTTTTCGGAAAATTTAAGCCTAGCCATACTGTAATTGTAAATATCTTCTCTGGCATCTGGATTAAATTTGCCCTTGTATTTTATTAAAAATTCTTCCGCCCAACTCAACTCCTTTAATCTTAAGGCTACAGTAACAATGTTTTTTACTGTGTCAGTAAAGAGGTAGCCATCTATGTATGAGCTTTCTCGCTTGAGTGCCAGTTTGTATAATTGAAACAATTTAGAATAATATTCGCTTTCACCTGCATTTATTTGTAAGGCGCAATAATTCAATGCAAAGTCATACAATATTTTTTCATCTTCTTCATTGTCCTCAAAAGTTCCTGCGTCCAATAATTTTTGCAAAGCATTATAATTTGTTTCATTACTTTGATCTTTCAAAAACATCAAACAATGATAATAAGCATTGATCAATGGAACGCTTAGAAACTTGGAATTTTCTATTTGCTCCAAAATTTCATTTAACAAAACAATGGTAAAACTCTTGTTAATGATCGTTTGTTGATTGAAAAAGTGAGCAGTCATTCTCAATTTATTTATCAGATAATAAATATCCAATAACTGTAAAGCCTCGCTTAAAACTTCTTGTTTTGTTTCTTCATTATTATTAAATGCGTTGGTAATTGCATAATATTTGTAAGTCTTTAAAGAAAGTTCATAAAGATGCTGATAGTCCTCTGATGTTTTAATTTTCTTTTCTTCATAAACCATTTGCGACCTATCCAGCAGTTTATTAAATGGTACATAAAGCGCAGATTCTTCATAGAAATTCATCAATTCGAACTCTTGTTTATTTGAGTTTATCATTAACCGATAATGAATAACAAACTGTTCCAATAGTTTGATAAAATTAGCCAATAGTTTATTGAGTTTTACTTCGCTATAGGATTGCTTAGGGAAAATTTTTCTAAAAACAACTCTTCCAGTTAAACTAATTTTTGTATCTTTTTGAAGCCTAAGTTTTTTAAAGTATTTGTTTAATTTCACCATCTCATCACGCTTATTGAATAAGGGCGATACCAAAAATAACTCAAGCGATTTTTGAGATTGCTCATCAAAATTATCTAATAAGTCAGTAATTTTTTTGATGTTCAACATTAATTTATAGGTTTTTGTAAAGGTGAAATACGGCTGTAATGCGTTGGTATTTAGGTGCTTGTGATTTTTTTTATGACTTATAAAGTAAAAATACTTTGAATTTGTAATTTTTTGATCACAATTCTCATAATAAATTTAGGCTATCAATAACAAAAAAAAGTATCATGAAGAATTTTTTACAACAATCAATAATACACGCTATATGGATATGTATTTTACTTATTTCAGTTAATGCGAATGCCCAAAATGGATATTGCAATACAACAGGTGGAAATCAAGCTAGTGTGGTAACCATTGCTTCAGAAGAATTAATGGTCATGCCAGCCACTCTAAGAGGTGAAGGAAATTCGCTATTTGACCTATCTACACTTGCCAATTCATTAGGAGCAACAATTTTGTTTACTTATCAATCTGGTTTGCAGCATTGGGGATTACCTGAGAGTATTACAATAGGAGGAACTACTTTAGATACAGAATGGGATTTTGTGAATTATCTGAATAGTGATCCAACAGTGGAATTTGCAGAACCCAATTATATTATTGCGCTTAGTTCAAATGATCCATTATTAACCAACCAATGGAGTTTGAACGGGAATTTCTCAAGTAGTATTGATGCGATTGAGTGTTGGGATTTAAATACTGGGAGAGCAGATAGAACAATTGGATTAATTGATTCTGGCGTCGATTGGGGACATGAAGATTTAACTGCCAATATCTGGCAAAATAGAAAATCAAGTGCTTCAAGTCAATCCAATTCTGGCAATATAAATTATGTTTTAAATGGAACAAATACCATTCAACAAATTGATTCCTATACAAACCCAATTTCAACAACACCAATTGGCGGGAATGGTGGCTCTTTAACTATAGTAAACAATGGAGAAGATATTGATGGGGATGGTCAATTATTGGTATGGAATGGTCACCAATGGGAATTTGACCCAGATGATATAAATGGAATAGATGACGATGGAAATGGTTACATAGATGACTTTATTGGATGGGATTTTGTAAATGATGACAACGATCCACGACCAGATCAGGCAGACTCTCATGGAACACATGTTGCAGGTATAATTGCAGCTCAAGGGAATAATAGAACTGGAATTACAGGAGTGCACTGGAATGCAAAGTTGATGGTGCTTAAATGTTTTGACGGTTTGGGACAAGGAAGTATTAGCAATATTATAAAAGCATTAGAATACAGTCTTGATAAAGAGGTAAAAATTACAAACAACAGTTATGGCGGACCAACATGTGCAAGCTCATTGTATGAAGCCATTGGAGCAGCCAACAGACAAGGGCAACTTTTTGTAACAGCAGCAGGAAACAATGCATCGGATAATGATGACGAAGATTATTTTCCAGCAAATTATGATCATCCAAATATTGTGGCTGTAATGTCTGTCAACAGTTCCGAAAATGTTTCAGTTAATTCTAATTATGGTTTTTTAAATGTAGATATAGCAGCTCCAGGCGAAATGATTTATAGTACCTTGCCAAATAATTCTTATGGATATAAAACAGGTACATCAATGGCTACTCCTCATGTAACGGGTGCCCTTGCATTGCTGTGGGATAAAGATTTAAATTTAACGCATTTAGAGGTCAAAGAGTACATCCTTTGCAATTCAGAATTTTTACCTGATTTAGAGTATAAGTGTTTGTCAGAAGGTTATTTGAACCTCGGCAATATCAATGGATATGATATAAATGCAACTGTTGAGTTGAGCAATCATTGCAGTGGGGGAGGTGCTTGCCTTTCAATAGATCCTGTTTTACCAAATGCTAGTTATGTTTGGAATTTTTCTTCTGGCGTTTCTGAGTTAGGCAGCAATCCTGAATACCATAGTTACTATGGCAATATTGCCTGTGTTGATGTAACTACAGATTGCGGTGATAATTATCAGACTTGTTTCAATTTAACAGCCGATAAAACCAATATTGAACTACTTGCAAGTGATTTACAGATAAATAGTATTTACCCCAACCCTGTTGAGCAATTTGTCAATATAAATTGCTCAACAAATAAGGGTGATTTACTTAGTATTAATTTATACAACAGTTCAGGGCAATTAATAAAAACATTATTAGAAGATGAGCTTTTAGAAACTAGGTCTGTTAGCAGAAGGTTTGATCTTGGTAATCTGAAATCAGGAATTTATCTGATGGAAGTTAGTAGTAATAATGATGTGAAATTTGAAAAAATATTAAAGAAATAAGTGTTTTTGATACTTACACTTATGTGAATTGATTGGTAATTCCCATCCTTGAGGAAGCCAAAAAATCATTGGAGTTTACTCTACAATGTGTAGAGTAGCTCCTTTGAAAAAAAGAGAGTATCGCGCCAATTTATTGAATAATAATTAACTCATCTTGAGGCATTTTTATAAAAATGTCAACAGGAGAAGTATATGAATTATAAGCTAATTATAAAAAACTAAAGTTATGAAACACACTAAAACTATTTTATCATTACTATTGCTTTCCATAGTAATTTTGCAGTCTTGTTCAAAAGAGCAAGCAACAGATGCATTCCTTGTTCAAGATGTAGTCTCACAGTCATTTGGAGATGATATTGATAGACCAATGCTTGAAAGAGACAGGTTGAGGTTTAGAGATGTACAGCATTTTGAAAACTATTATCTTATGTTGGATGATTTATTTGATAGAAGTGGAGAACAGTTTGATTTATTAGCATCTTCAAATGAATCAATAAATACTGTTCATACAATATTGAAAAATGATCGGTTTTCTAATCCTGATTATCGTTATCAACCATTTTTGACAGATCCTATTATGATGGCAATTGTGAATGAACATTTTGAATTTCAAGTAGGGAATATTTTGGTAACTTACATCAACAACGAAGATGTTTTAATGTCTAACCCAAACGATGCACAAACGCAAAGTGAAATTAGAGCATTACCGAAAGGAGGCGAGATAAGCATAGATGACATTCCTGAAAAATGTGTTATGAAAGATGATCACAATATTGAAGGCTTTATGCTAACTGGTTGCAACACGCTTTTGGAAGCGGAAGATTTAGAATGTGATTCGCTAAAAATTATTGTAGGATTTTACGATGATAATTTTGATCCCCAAAGTGGAAGGATAATTATTTATAGAACAAACAGTCCTACATTTCCTACAAGTGGAACACCAATCGTTGACGATCATTTCACGGGTTTTAGAGGCTATATCTATATTGATGCAACCACTCCTCCTCAAAATAGATTTTTCCACGCAAGAGCTATTCCTGATTGTGCAACTGCTCCAACTTTGACAGAAACCGTTGAATTTATCGACGATGAGAATATTTGTGACAATGACGAAAGAGACACTGGATGGTTATGGGAAGCCAATGGTATTCACGGATTTAGTCATATTACCTCATTTTACAAAAACTGGTTTAGAGCCTATTATAAATCTAGAATGATCTCTAAAAGGTGGAATGGAAGTGAATGGGAAAAAAGAGATGCAAACCTGACAGTGGAAATTGAAGGAACAAAAAGAAATGATGATTGCCATATGATTCTTCCTGAAATAACTGGCGACGATGATTGTAATTCTTGTGATGATGAATCTAAAAGAGTGCGAACAAGCAAATCTGCCAGACATTGCACAGGAGATGTATTTGGTACATATACTAAAAGGACTGGTTTTATCACTATTAATGATGTTGGAGAAATCGAGTTTGAGTGCTGTGAATAAAATTTTAAATCCTTACTAATTAAATTCAACTACAAAAAATAGCGTTCCTTCGATTTACTGGAATGAGGAGAAGGAATGCTGATTTAACAAACTATATGATTTTTTAATCAACTGTATTTTAAAATTACAAAAAATACAGACTGGAATACTATATCTAAAAAAATAGCAATCCTTCAATTTACTGGAATGAGGAGAAGGAGTGCTGATTTAACAAATTACATAATTTTTTAATCAACTGTATTCTAAAATTACAAAAAATACAGACTGGGATATTTATGCCTGAATTGCACACATTAGGTATAAATACAAATGAATTACACAAATAATTAATTCCTATTAATTAACATAAAACTATATAATCATGAAAA
>JAHDGP010000315.1 GCA_020627525.1 Bacteroidota bacterium | reverse complement strand
TGTATTCATTATTCAAAACATTGTTTACTAAGAATGTTAATGAAATTTGTTCTGTTGCTTGTTACATAAAACGTGCATCGAAAACGCCTTCTCCTTTATTGTGTTTAGCTCTATAATCACCAATTTCTAAAGGAAGATCATCAATGAATAAGGCATCAACAGCTTCCATAAAGCTATTGTATTGGTATGAACCGCCTAAGGACAATTTTTTGTATTTCAATTGAACATCCGTTTTAGAAGTGTGTAAAAATCTGTATTTCAAAACGTTTGTACTATAGGCAGAAGAACCAACATTGTTTCCAACTGCTACTCCATCTTCATAGAAAATTTCAAAGTCTTTGTAAGTTGGATCAATGTAAGTATATCCAGTTAATATGCCCATTTCAAATGGACCCAATTGACCTTTTCCAGCCAGAGAAACTTCAAAACCAGTAATTTTTGTATCACCTGTATTTGAAGTTATGAAACCAGGACCATCTGGTGTTACACCAAATCCAAACTCCATCATATCTTGGTATTCAGTCCAGAAATAAGCTGCATCTGCATAGCCCATCCATTCTCCTAACTTAATTCCTTGCTTAATTCCAATTTCGCTGCTCCATCCAGTTTCAGACTGTAAGGTGTCGTTACCAGCAATTTGAACGCCACCTAAATCAGTTCTGACAAATTTTTCTGCAATGGTTGGAAATCTGTAACCTTGACCATAACTAGCTCTTAGGTAGGTAATATTTTTAACAAGTTCGTAGTTTCCGCCAAGTCTAAATACAGGTTTTGCTTCCCAGTCAGAACTTGTAGAATCTATTTCACCAATTCTATTGATTTCATATCTTGCACCAGCCGTAACATTTAATTTTCCTTCTAAGAAATCTTTTTCTAATTGAGCATAGAATCCAGCATTGTTAGAAAAATACCTTCCATCATACAATTCTGCATCTGTTTGCGCCCATTGATAAACTGCTCCAGCCACTAGGTTGGCACCAAAATCAACAAATCTTTTGAAATATTGGTACTCACCAAACATTTGATTTGTTTTTATACTTTGATTGGTTTCGGTAATGTTATTTCTTTTTAAGAAACGTCCTCTTAATTTGTGTTCTGTTTCATTGTTTCCAATGTATTTAATGAAAGGATCTGCATTCAGCATAATTCTATCATTAGAAATTGGCGTAATAGCATTCCATGGAATATAAGCTTCATTTCCATCACCCTCCCATAAAAAGAAGGAACCTGTATTTGACATTTGTATATTTCCATTTATACCATAAGACAATCCTTCATGTTTTCTAGATCTGTGTCTCAATCCTATATTTCCTCTTGCTCTTCTTTGATATTCACCTTGTCTCCAAGAGTTTCTTGAAAACAAGTTACCTCCAAATACCAAATCAAACTGTCCTGCTTTTCTACGATGACTTGCAGAGACTTGCGAGAAATTTGGTTGATAAGAATCTGTTAATAAATTTTTACGACGATTTTTCATATCGTTGAAAGAACTATCTGCAGCAGTGGCATTGGCAGGCAATTCAAATGAACCCAAGTTGTTCCACCAATCTTTTCTTTTACCCTCAGCTGTTTCAGCACCTGAACCAGTAAAAGTCACATTTCTGTCAGCATCAATATCATAACGAGCTGTACCATTAACTTGCGCTATTCCATTTGTTAAGGTATCAAAATCAAGCTCAAAACGATCTCTTGGATTTTGATAAATACCAGTAACAGCAGAAAATGTAGTAATAGGTTTGTTTTTTGCGTAGGAAGCTCTAACATTTATCACACCATTTAAAGCTGATGATCCGTATAATGTAGAGGCAGCTCCTTTGATAACCTCAATTTGTTCAGTTATCTCCAATGGAATATAGTCCCAATCAGGATAGCCACCATCACCAGATAAAATTGGCATATCATCAAACAATAATAATACTCTTGATCCAGCGCCATAAGAATAGCCGCTTCCACCACGAATGTTGGCTTGACCATCGACCACATTCACGCCTGGAACTTTTTCAATACTTTGATCTAATGTAACATTTCCGGCTTGTTCAATTAATTTGCTATCTACCACTTCTAAAGAACTTGTCACTTTTCCAAGTGATTTATCATATTTGTCGGCAGACACCATAATTTCATTCAATAAAGTTGACTTTTCAGCCAACGAAATATCCAAATTTAGCGTTTCATTTTTAGACAATGTGACGGTTTGAGTTTGTGTCTCAAAACCTGTGAAACTGAATTTTAAATCGTAGGTGCCAGGAGGCAAACTTAATGTGTATTTTCCATCTAAGTCTGAGGTTGTACCTTTCTGACTATCATCTATTTGATAGGTGATATTTACAAATGGAACTGTTACATTTCCCTGGTCAAGGATAGTGCCACTTACAGTGGCATTTTGACCATACATTTGCATACTAAAAAGTAATACAAATGCAATAAATAATAGATTGGTTAGTGTCTTATTCATTAAACTAATTTAATTTTAACAAAATCAGTATTTAATCCTATAGTTTTTTGTATCTTGTGCCAAAGATAATATTTGAACCTTAATATAGTATTGATGAAGCAAATTTTACAAATTTTAACGATATTCTTTATATTTTTTACGATTTCTCTAACGGTTACTGCGCAAGATCCTTTTGAGAATTGCAAAGATGGTGCCACAGCTGGAATGCCTCAATTTTCTGGTATTGATACCGTTTTTTTTGATTCAACAACTAGCAGCTTTACTCCTGAAATTAGTCAAATGGCAATTGATTTAAATGCCACTGGTGATTCGGGCTTTGATAATTATGCTTTTGTAATTACAGGACCTCCTGCTTGGAATGGAAAAAATCCTATTGTTGATGTTACCTATGACGGAACTTGGGACTTTGGGCAAAGCAACCTTGAACCTGAACCATACGGAGAATATTGCTTTACGGGATTTGGTTATAATCAAGCAGATTTGGATGCTGCAACCAATAACATCATCGTAAGATCAATTTTGAATCAATGTTGTCCTTCTACTGCTGATTGTATTGGTGGTGGGGAAGAGTTAGACGATATTTTGAATGTATTGATTAATCTTGAAGAAAGTACTTGTGAAGGTGGTGATTCATCGACGGTTTACGACATAGATACTGTTGTTAGTATTTTAAGAGAAGATGTTTCGGTAGCTATTGGATTTACTCCATGTGTTAAGTTATCACCAAATTCTTACTGTGTTCAATATGCGGATATCGCAGACAGAGGAACTGCTATTTCAGAATTTAGTTTCCTTGGATTTGAAGGTATTTATCCTAACCCTGTTGTGAACGAAGCAACGGTTGTATTTAATGCTGGTGAGCACGATTTTGTAAATGTTGAAATTTACAATCTAACTGGTCAGAGAATTTATGGCGACGGTTACCTTGCAGAGCCTGGGAAAAATGAGTACAGAATTGATGTGAGTAATTGGAATCAAGGCTATTATTTCATCAAATTAGATGACGGAAAAGAAGTTATTACTAAAAGAATGATTGTTAACCACTAGTCAAGAATTGATTAGCGATAGATTTAAAGACTAATAAATATTAGATTTAGTCTTTTAGTTATTATTAAATATTCATTGTGTTTTTTGAGCTGGGAAGAGCATCATTAAGCGGCAATAATTAGTTAAAAATTTTTAATTAAAAAATATAAGCTCTTTAATAATATGTAAGCATATTGTTAAAGAGCTTTTTTTATGCACTTTTCTTAATTTTAATACACAACTAGACATTTTGTAGAAACATACAACATATAAAAAAATATCTATTAGCTCCAGCGGAGCGATACCTTTTATCTACTTCAGGCTTTAGACAAAGCTGTCACCCCGTGGGGTTTATATATTTATTTTACATGTTTGGTTGATTCAAATTGTTAATTTTTGAAATATTTTTTTAGATTTACACTGTAAATACCCCAATTATTTCATAATTATAAATTGACAAAATGAAAACCCCTATCTCATGTATGCTGATAATTCTATTTACCAGCTTCCTGGCAAATGCCCAATCCTATAAAATTGTAAAGAAAGAAAAATTCGGTAAAATTGGCATTTTTGCTGGATTAATTGATGAAAAAACTGGTGAAAAAGTCATTCGTTTCAAGTACAATGATATGTTGAAGGTAGAAAATCGACCTGACTTATATTTTGTAAAGGAAGATGGCAAGTGGGGGATGATTAATTTAAAAGGTAAAAAAGTTATACCTCTGAAGTATGATAAAATTTTCTATAGTAATATTGAAGGTTTGCTTACTGTTCACAGATCTGGGACCTATGGTGTTTATGATTTGGATGGAAAATTAAAAGTGCCTGTTAGTTATGAAAAAATAAACCTGCTAAGTAGTGAATCAATGTTGGTAGAGAAAGATGGAAAATTTAATTTAGTTGATTTTAAGGGCAAGAAAATTATTCCAGTTGGATTTGATAATTATGATGAATATTTAATTGAAATAGATCCAGAACGAATAGTTGTTATAAACAATGGAAAAAAAGGAATTTTCTCTATTTATGGAAAAGAAGTTTATCCAATAAAACTTGACAACGTCAAATTGAACTTAAAACAAGAAACCTACGGTATTTTCAAAAATGGTAAGGTTGGTCTTGTTAATTTTAAAGGTAAGATGATTATTCCAACTGAATATGAACGTATTGATGTGTTTGCACAAACAGATTATTACCGTGTAAAGAAAAACGGAAAATATGGACTCTTGGATAAAGCAGGTGCTGAAATTTATCATTGTCAATTTGATGAGTTTTACCGATTTAAAGTATTTGAGAAAATATTTATTTTAGCTGAGAAAAACGAAAAAATAGGTATTATAGATCAATTTGGTAAACAGTTAATTGATTTTGAACTTGATGATTTTAGTCAAATGTTGATTGGTAATAAAACCTTTTTTAGAGGGAAAAAATATGGTAAATATGGTTTGTTTAATTTAACAGGAATGGAGGTAATTCCATTTGTTTATCAAGAACTTAAAAGTGATCGACATTCTTCAGAGCAAATAATTGCCCAAAAAAATGATTTGTATGGAGTTATTAATTTAAGCAATGAAGTAGTTGTGCCCTTTGAATATTTGAAATATCATCCAAATGGGGTAAATGATAAATCTTATCAAAAGAAAAATGGCTTATGGTATTCTTATATTGACGGCATTGAAAAACAAGAGGTAGAACCAGAAATAGATGAAAATGGAGTTTACATGATTGTAAGCGATCAACCATCTTTCCCAGGCGGAGAAGCAAAGATGATGCGGTTTATTTATGATAATATAAAATATCCTCCAATAGCGAAAGATAATAATATTGATGGAATGTGTGTGATATCATTTATCATTGAAAAAGATGGAAAGATAACCAATGCAAAAATAACCAGAGATATTGGTGGAGGTTGTGGTGACGAAGCTTTAAGAGTGATTCAATTGATGCCTGATTGGGTTGCTGGCAAACATAATGGTGAACCAGCTAGGGTTAGTTTTAACCTTCCTGTAAGGTTTAAATTGCAGTAACGCTCTACTTATTAGTAATTGAATTCTTTGAATGTAAATTTT
>JAHDGP010000314.1 GCA_020627525.1 Bacteroidota bacterium | reverse complement strand
AAGATTGGTGAAGTTTACTGAAGAAGGAGAAATTTTGTGGTTTAACACATATGGTGGAACTGACGGGGAAAGCCCTTTTGATATAATCGAAACATCAGATAAAGGTTATTTAATTACAGGATTTAGCAGAGATGTATTAGCCGATGACTGGTTTCGATATTATGTTTTAAAACTGGATAATGAAGGTAATGAACAATGGAAAAGATTCTATGGGGACCCACATTTACATGCTAAAGCCTTTTCAAGTATTGAAATCAATTCAGGGAATTTTTTAATTGCTGGTTGGATTGTATTAGAAGGACCTAAACAGGAACAAATGATTCTTAAAATTGATCAAAATGGAGAAACTATTTGGCAGAAAATTTTTGGCAATGAATATTCTGATTGTGCTTCAATACTAGTTGAATTAAATGATAGTGTTATTTGGCAATATGGTTGTCTTCGAGATGCCAATAACTTTTATATTTATAATGCGCATATTACAGAAGAATTAGAAATCATAAAGGACACTGCATTTCTTTTACCATTTGAAGAGTTTTACAGCATACAATCAACTCCTGTTATTGTTGAGAAGAATTATTCTGTCAGCTCAGGAACGTTTATAAATGAATACGGAAATTGGCAACCTTATTTGATCAAGTTTAATACCGATCTTGGAATTGAATGGTTACATTCTTTTAGTTTAAATGATCAAGAGAGGTGTATACTCAACAGTATAGATAAAACACCTGACGGTGGTTTCATATTAGCAGGTATGCAATGGACAGGCGACCAAGATGGTTGGCTGCTCAAAGTTGACAGTCTGGGTAATACCTGTTCCTATTTAGATTGTGACAGCATTGCTAAAATTCCTTTAACAGAAAATGAGGTTTTAGAGGGTATTGAATTAGATAATCAGTTTCCTGATACTTTAGTAAATGTTGAATCAATTCAAAAAGATAGTATTGATATGTCTAATGGCATTTTATTAAACAACGAAAATCATTACTTGAATTTATATCCTAATCCTGCAAAGAACAGATTGAGTATTAATTACCGTTTGCCACCGTATGCTGGAGATCAGGCTTTGCTGGTATTTTACAATACGGAAGGCAAAATGGTGCGTATTGAAAATCTTTCTGCCTACTCTAGTGAATACCTTATCAACTTACATCATTGGAACAAAGGGATTTATATTTACAAAGTGCATTTATTCGATGACATTTTGTTTGAAGGGAAGTTGGTGGTGGAGTGATGACAGAGCTGAACACTTCTGTATGTTGCGCTTTGTCTGAGTCGGTTGGGGATTTCAGATAATAACAGGCAGCTGCGCTTTTGTTATTTCTGAAATGACGGCTGGGGTGAACGCTTCTGTATGTTACGCTTTGCCTGAGTCGGTTGGGGATTTCAGATAACAACCTTCGCTGCGGTTGTTTCTGAAATGACGACGGAGGGGAACGCTTTTTTCTGAAATGAACGACGGAGAGAACCTATTTAAACAAACTTCGTCGCAAGTTTAATTGCTTCTTCCAGCTCACTTTTATATCGGTTCGCAACCTCTGTGTTCCAGCTTAAACACTCTTTCATTTTATTTAAAACAAAATCTTTGTTCTTCGTTACAGACTGAATATCAAAAAAGAGCTTTCCTGATCTTCTTTCAAAGAAATCCAATGGCGTTTGTATCATTTCAGTACTCAAACAATGTTCCAATTCTGCTTCTAATAATGCTTCTTCAATGTCAGATTTTTCAGACTTAATGGCTTCATACCTGTTCACAATATTGTCGCAATCATAGCCATACAAATGCACAAATTTATCAGCAATGACAGCACTCCTTTCAAAATCTCCAAGCTTAGTAGCAAGCTGTTCTTTATAGTTCAATACCTCTTCAAAATCGCCAAAAGATTTATCGCACAAATCAATTTTATCTGTCGTGCATTCTTTGTTTTCTATTGACAATTTTTCTAAAACCAAATCCACTACCCTTTCTGACATTTTTCTGTAACCAGTTAGCTTGCCGCCAGCAATTGAAATTAAGCCATTGGGAGATTCAAATATTTCATCTTTCCTAGAAAGTTCTGATGCAGATTTGCCTTCCGAATGAATCAAAGGCCGCAATCCCGCCCAAGTAGATTCAATATCTTCAACTTTTATATCGACGGAGGGCAGGGTTTCATTAACTGCATTTATCAAATAATCTGCATCTTTTTTATCACAACTTACATTGTCAATATCTTCTTTGTAATCTGTATCGGTTGTTCCAAAATAGGTTTTATTTCCTCGGGGAATCGCAAAAATCATACGACCATCTGGCACATCAAAATACAACGATTGTTGAACGGGCAGTTTTTCTTTTTCAACAACTAAATGCACACCTTTTGTTAAATGCAATCTTTTTCCATTTAGTGATTTGTTGATGGCTCTCAATTTATCAACCCAGGGTCCTGTCGCACTGACCACAGATTTTGAATGAATTGCAAACTCCTTTTCTGATTGGTGATCAATGCATTTTATTCCAGCAACTAAATTATCCTTGTACAAAAAGTCTTTAACTTCTAAATAATTTACAGCAACTGCTCCTAGTTTGACTGCTCTTTTAATTACTTCAATTGTTAACCTGGCATCATCAGTTCGGTATTCCGCATAATAGCCTCCACCAAGCAAATCAGATTGATCAAGCAAAGGCTCTTTCTCAAAGGTTTCTTCAGCAGACAACATTTTTCTAGCATCTGATTTTGAAACGCCTGCTAAAAGATCATAGACTTTTAATCCTAATGACGAAGCCCATTTCCCGTAAGTTCCTCCTTTTACAATTGGCAAAAGCATTTTTTCAGGCACCACTAAATGCGGAGCCAATTTATGAACAGTTGCCCTTTCGGTTCCTGTTTCTTTGACCAACTGAAAATCAAATTGCTTTAAATACCTTAGGCCACCGTGAATTAGTTTGGTTGATTTACTACTGGTTCCTGAAGCAAAATCTTTCTTCTCAACCAAAAGTGTTTTTAATCCTCTCGCTGTTGCGTCCAAAGCTATGCCCGCTCCCGTAATTCCTCCACCAACTACAATCAGATCAAAAAATCTGTATTGAATGTCTTCAACAACTTTTGCTCTGTTTGTCGATGCTAAAAAATCTTTCTGATATATTAATGCTGTTCCAACCATTTTAATGCTTCTCTTTTACTTAATGGAGACAAGTCGTTTTCATTTACAAAATCAATAACGCTCTCTCTGTTTGTCTTTGAATATTCTCTTAAAACCCAACCGATTGCTTTTCTAATGAAAAACTCTTTCGATTCTCTAACCTTTATGATGTAATTAAATAATAAAGTTTCGTCGATTTGATCTTTATATTTTAATTGAAATAGTAAAGCCATTCTATTCAACCAAAAATTTTCAGAATTGATCCAATCTCCTGTAATTTTTTTTATGTTTTCTGGAAACATTTTAAAATAATTTCCCGCTAGTTTTGAAGACAGAAAATCAATGGTATCCCACCACGATTTGTTAACTGCCAAATACTCTATCAAAACAATGTCCTCTTCAATTATTGACTTTTTATATTTGTCTAAAATATCTATGGCAACATAATGCAACTCTCTTTCGTCTTGGCTCCAAATTTCTTTGATCACCTTTTGGAGTTCAGATCTTTCTGGCAATCCATATTCTTTAAAAAATTCCTTCGTCAGCATTCTTCTTTCTGGCGATCTGATTCCAAAATATTCGAATTGACCTCTCAGATATTTTTTCATACGGATAGCATCTTCCTCATTGGAGTAATAGCTAAAAAAGTCATACAAAGTTTTGGTATACGATACTGTCATAATTTTATCTCAAAATAATCTGACAAAATTACTATTTTCGCACTTAAGAACTCAAATAAAATTAATCAACTATTCAAAAATTATCTTTTTTAGATTTTCTGCCTCAAAAAAGCATACTGAAGCCCAGCTATGATTGACTTTTTGAGAATGTCAAGAACTTCGTGACTGCCGAATCGTTCTAAATCAAAAAACAGCTATATTGAATTAATATATACTTATGAATGAACAATACGGTACAGAAACGAAAATAAAAGTTGCTTGGGGCGATATGGATGCAATGGGACATGTAAACAATGTTACTTTCATTAAATATTTGGAAAATGCCAGAGTGGAATATCTAGAAAAAGTTCAATTGATAAATGAAGATAGAATTACCAAAATCGGCCCAATATTGTTACAAATTACTTGTCGATACTTTAAGCCAACCGTTTACCCTGACAACATTAACATAAAAAGCAATGTAACAAAAGTGGGAAACACCAGCATTGTTATGCAACATGAGGCTTTTAGTGAAAAACTTGGAAAGGTAGCATCGGGAGAAAGTGTTGTTGTGCTTTATGATCCTTTGAAAAATGAAAAATGCACCATTCCAGAGGAGTTTAAACTGGCAATTGCTAAAATTGAAGGAAAATAATGCGAGTTACACATACAAATATCAACGTTCAAGGTTTTCATATTGACAGATATGGACATGTTAATAATGCTCGCTATTTGGAGTTCTTTGAACAAGCCCGTTGGCAATTTATTGAAGAATACCTCAATCCAGCTATTCCCGAAAAGAAAAATTGGCAATTCACAGTGATAGAGATAAATATTAAATACAAGAAACCTCTATTTTTCAACAGCGACATTGTTATTGAAACCAAAATTGAGGAGATCAAATATGTTAAAACCCTAATGAGCCAAAAAATTTATTTAAAAGAAAACAAAGAATTGGCTACTATTGGCAAAGTTTCATTTGTTATTGTTGATACAGTTTCAGGAAAACCAATTAGAATCACGGACGACTTAAAAAGGTATTTGGAAAAAGGAGAAATCTAAGCACCTAAATAACTTTCACAAAAAACTGATTATCAAAACTTTGAATTATTTTTGATGCTTGTTAAATTGGTCTTGTCACTTAGAAGTACTCAAATACTCAACTTAAATCAACTCTTTTTTCCTAATTCTTCAGCACGATTGAACGCGGCAATCAATCCTTCTACTATCCCGTCTTCAATGTCATTGGCTTTAAAGACATTCAAAGCTGCCTCAGTTGTTCCACCTTTTGAAGCAACTTTATTGATCCACTCTTCACAAGACAAACTATTTTTGTTTTGAAGATGCAAAGAACCTATAAAAGTTTGCCAAACCAATAAGTCTGATTGTGCTTCGGTAAAGCCCATTGTTCGGGCAGCTTTCATCATTGAATTCATAAAATAATAAACAAATGCTGGTCCTGATCCTGAAATTGCGGTTGCTGCATCAATCATATTTTCATCATCAAAATAAATTGCCTTTCCCGTTGTGCTCAAAAGATTTTGTACAGCAATCAATTCTTTTCTAGTAACTTCATCATTTGCAGTGAAAGCAGTCATTCCCATCCCTACTTGAGTGGGTAAATTAGGCATCGAACGAACGATTTTTTTTGATCCTATTCCGTTTTCAAGTGTCTCTAATTTAACACCTGCCATTATTGATAAAATGACATGATTGTCTTTGATATATGGTTTTAATGTTTCAAAAACAAGATGACAATCTTGCGGCTTTACGGCTAATACTATCAAATCAACATCCGAAATGTAGTTATCAGGAATCCTGTAAACAGCCGAAAAAC
>JAHDGP010000313.1 GCA_020627525.1 Bacteroidota bacterium | reverse complement strand
TATTTTGACGTAATTATTTTAAAAATAAACAAGCTATTTTTGAAATGAAAGAGCAACAAATTATCCAGAGATTAGAGTCAATTTTGTATTCAGGAAATGTCTTAAAGGCAGAAGGCGAAATTGAACGATTAAAAAATGCTTACCAACAACTTTATGCCGATAAAAAAGGCAAAGATGTTGACCTGCTGGTGCAAGCAGGGGACGATAAACAGCAATTTGATGAGTTGCTCAATAAGATTTACATTAAAAAGGAGAATATTCTTTTAAAGAATAAGCACCAACGTGAATTGATATTGAGTGAAAAAAAGGAGATTGTTAGAGACTTGAAAAAGATGGTCCAGAACCAAGAGAACATTACCAAGTCCTACGATCAAATTAAGGAGATTCAACAACGTTGGGAAAAATCAGGGCGACTGACAAATGAGGAAGGCATTGATTTGCAAAATGAGTACAACTACCATGTCGATTTGTTCTTCCACAACATCAACATCAACAAGGAACTCAGAGACCTTGATTACCAAAAAAACCTAGAAAACAAAAGAAGCGTTCTAGAAAAAATGGAAGGCTTGAAAGACATTGAAGATGTCCGCCAGTTGGAAGGTGCTTGGAAAAGGGTAATGAGTGAATGGAGATCAGCAGGGCCAGTGCCTTGGGAGCTGAAAGATGAAATCAATGGTAAGTTCCAAGAGTATAATGCAGGAATTAAAACCAAAATTGACTCTTATTACGAAAGCAGAAGAGAAGAGCTCAATGATAAATTGAGAGAAAAAATTGCTTTGTGTGAAAAGGTCAACGAAATCAAAGACAAAGAGATTTCTAACAATCGTACTTGGAAGGTTAATACTGAATCCGTTTTGCAAATACAAAAGCAATGGAGAGAAATTGGGTATTCTTCAGAAAACGAATCGATTTGGACTGTGTTCAAAAATTCTTGTGATGCTTTCTTTGAAAAGAAACGCCAATTCTTTGAAGAATTGGATGCAAAAAGAGCAGAAAATACAGAAATCAAACGCCAGTTGATTGCACAAGCCGATTCTATCAAAGACGATAACAATTGGAAGGTGACAACAGAGAAATTCTTGAAATTACAGAAAGACTGGAAAGATTTGGGACCTGCTACTTTAAGTGAGGAACCCAAACTTTGGAATAAGTTTAGAGGCATTTGTGATCATTTCTTCAATGCCAAGAGAAACTTCTTTACTTCTTTGGATGACCAACAGGTCAAAAACCTAGAAGAGAAAGAAAAATTGATTGAGGGAATTGTTGGTTTAGATATTGAAGAAAAGCCAGAAGAAGCTTTTAGATTTTTGAAAGAGGCTTCGTCTAAATGGAATGAAATCGGTTTTGTACCTTTCGACAAAAAAGACGACATCATTCAAAAGTATAGAACTGCTATGGAGGAAAAATACAAGCAGCTCAAATTGAATGAAGGACAACGTCGTAAATTGGAGTTTGAAACGAGAATCAAGCATTTGGTCCGTGGAGAAGAAGACAATGCCGATAGAATCATCAATGTTGAGAAAAGACGCATTAGAGATAAAATGAGCAAATTGAGAGAGGACATTCAACAATATGAAAACAATTTGGGTTTCTTTGGTCCAAATGTAGATAGTTCCAATCCAATGTTTAAAGAGGTAAATGATAAAATTAAGCGTCTAAAAGGACAATTGGAAAATATGAGAACCCAATTAAAAGCTGTTGACAATATTGACTTGGAAGCTGGAGAAACTGGTGAGGCAATAGAAGAGGCCGTGGCAGAAAATATCGAAGCTGGTGTGGAGGCTACTGCTGAAAATGCTCCAGAAACAACCACTGGAGACGCTCCAGAAGCTGAAGAATAAGCCAATGGTTAGAATTTAGAATAAGGAAAAGGTAAAATAAATGTCAAAAGGCTCCTGTAAAAAATTACAGGAGCCTTTTTAGTTAAGTGAAATGGAGTAAATAAGTTGATCGGACCGCCGAAGCGGCCAAAATTTGAAGTAGAGATTTTGCGAGATTCAAGGAAAAAAGCACACTGGCTGGCATTCCAGTCTTAGCAGGGCTAAGGCGAGCATTTTTGACTGGTCCGACATATCGGCAGAAGGTCGTGAAATGTCAAGTCAAATGGCTCTGGTTATTTATTTCGTTTCACTAATCTAGATAAGGTGCTTAGTTTACTCTTGTTTTGATGAACGGCTTGCAAAATCAAATCCCAGCTTAAAACTCATATTAAAATTTGAATAAATCCTAAATGCTCTTTCGGCTAATATACTTCCGTCATTTTCTGTTATCTGTATATCATCCGTTGTAGGAATGTTGATTGTTGTTTCGCCTCCATAAAATCCTACACCAAAATTTATTTCACCATAAAGAGGTTTGCTTATGTTAAAGAGCTTACCCATTTTGATATGTCCTCCCAATTTCTCTTCTTTTTGCTTAAACTTGACCAATTGTTCATAAAAACCATTGGATTGACTGACCCATTGCTCACGATCAAATTTAAAGTTGTTGTAAAACCATTCCAACTGTAGGTAGTAATTCTTTTTTGTAAAACGATCACCACCTATGTGATAAAACTTGAGACTGCCCCTCAATTTAATACCACTTCTATCAGCTATGTTTATGTTCCAATTGCGAAATAAAAAATCCATTTCATTTATATAGCCACCTTCCAAGGTCCAATTGATGTATTTATTGAAATACTTATCTATGCCCACCATCAAAGCGTGACTTCCGTCAATTGCAAGCAAATCTAGAGGACTTATTGTAATGGCCAATTTGGGGCGAAGACTTGTATAAGAATCAGAATTGTTTTGAGCTTGTATTTGTGCATAAGTAATAAAAAAAAGCAAAAACAAGATGAAAAAGCGATAAATAGCATTCATTTTTAAAAATTAACAATGTCCAAAGTTGAAAGTAATTGAATATTGTGTGGATCACTTGCATCGAATTGATACAAATTGTCGGGACCAATGACCAACAATAAATTTTGACTTTTTAAAGGAATAATGTCTCTGACATTTATATCAGAAATGTGTTGTACTTCCAATAAGTTTTCAGTATTAGAAATATTAAAAACAGTCAAACCAAATTCTCCTTGACAAAGGTATAAGGTACTATCCAACAAACCCAATCCTAAAGGATAAGACAGCTCTATGGTATTGATTAATTGAGGATCATCAATGTTTTCAATATTGTAAATATCTAGTACATTGCTTTCTACCCAAAAACAATCATCTTCGCCTGTAGAAGTTTCTTCTCTATGTAGGGTGACAAAAGCATTTTTGGCATTCGCCACTACTGGGTCAGATACGCAAAATCTTTCAAACAAATGATCTCTAGAACTGATTAAATTGGGTTGAGCAGGATTGTCTAATCCATAAATAAACATTTGATTTTGAGAGCCTATGAACAAGTGATTTTTAAAATTGAATATGGTTTCGATGCCATCGCCTAACGCAATGGAACTAGCCAAGCTTGGACTGTGAGCTTCACTAATGTCAATGGTTTTTAAATTTCCTTCATCGACTATATACAAGTAATTGTCTACAATCATAAATCGAGCAAAGGAGCCACCAACACCTGTGTCATTTGTTGATAAATTACTGGCATCGTCTTTCGCACACGAACCAATTAAACACACAAAAATAAATGCCAAGAAAATATAAAAAGAGTAGGTTTGTTTTGAGGTGAAAACTGTCATTTTAGAAATTTAATTTTAAAAGATATTTATTTTGTTTGCTAGTGATTTATCGACGACATTTGGGGTCTAATAATTCAGCCATTTCCCAATCAATAACAACCCCTAAATCTGGATCAACACATTCGAAAAATCCCGAATAAAAACTGGGATAACTTCTATCTTTATCATAAATATCTTTTAATTTTTTGACCAAACTTAAATTTTGAATATCTGAAATATCAATTACTGCCAAATCTTTTCCATTTCCTGCATACAAAGTATTGCCTTTTATGGCAATGTCTTCACTAGCAATTAAATGAATGAAACCTAATTTTATAGGATTATTGGGATTGCTATTGTCCAATACATGAATACCTTTGCGGGCTTCACCTATAAAAATATAAGGAGCTTTGTAATAAATTTTTCCCAATTTTTCTGAAGCAATGGGTTCGCCAAAATAAATATTGTCTAGTTCACTTGCATCAATGTAAATTGGTTTTAAGCCCGAAAAACTAGCAATGTCCTCGTCAGAGCTAGTACAAGCAACAAAAGCCATAGTAATGAACAAGAAATAAAAAACAATGTGAAAGTATTTAAACATAAACATCGATTTAAGTTTTATCTATTATAGATAAAACTTAAACGAAAGTAAACATTTTTTGGTTGCTTTTGTGTGAAGTCGAATAATTAAATCAAAAGCCTGTTGTTGACTGTTAGCTCGTTTTGAAGGAATATGTTGCCTGTTTTGATAATTTTAAAAATAAAAATTGAAAAAAAAGTAGTTTTTATTCGGTTTTTTAGATAAAAAATAAATATTTTGCAAAAAATAAATTTAAATATATTACTTTTACGAAATAATTTTTTAATCAAAAAAAGGCAAATGAAAAAAAGTGATTTAACATCTGTTGAAATCAGGGATTTACTAGATGTCTATAAAAGACAATTAAATGTTTTAGATTATCAAGTAAAAGAGGTGAAAGCTCAAATGAAAGGACTCCAAGATGAATTAAAAGGAGTTATTACTGCCGAAAGAGAAGAAGCTAAGAAGCAAGCAGCTAAAGAAAAAGCTGCTGAAAGTAAAAAGAAGAAAAAAGCAAAAGAAAAGGCAAAAGCAGAAAAGAAAACTGCAAAAACCAAAGGAACAGGTAGACGTGGTCGTCCACCCAAGGCTAAAGCTCCAGAAGCTGCACCTCAAGAAACAGCAGCAGAAAAGCCTGCACCAAAACCAAAACCTACCAAAAAAGCAGCTGCCACTGATAAGAAAAAGCCAGGACCAACTGGTAAATTATCTGAGTGGGATTTGTTTATGATGAACTCTTTGAAAAAGAAGAAAAAAGTTTTAATCAATTCAGAATTGTTGGCATTGGCTCAAAAGAAAGTAGACAAGGAAGGTCTCAATATGAGTAGTGCGCAAGTAAAATCTAAAGTAGCAGCAACATTGCAAAAATTAACTGCTAAGAAAGATGAGTTGAAAAAAGTAAAATATGCAGGTCGTGGATTTGCATATGCTTTGAAAGAGTGGTTAGATGAAGATGGAAATTTGGATGAAAAATATATCAGATAATCATTTGATTTAAAATCCATATTAAAATAAAAAAAACCAGATCATAATTTATGGTCTGGTTTTTTTGTGTATATTTTTGACTTGAAAAATTATTTAACATGAATATTGACATCATTACAGTACTCCCTGAACTTTTAAAAAGCCCTTTTGAACATTCCATTTTAAAAAGGGCACAAGACAAAAAACTATTAAATGTTGCAGTCCACAATCTTAGAGAATTTGGTTTGGGTAAATCCAAGCAAATAGATGATTATCAATTTGGGGGAGGGGCTGGTATGGTGATGATGATCGAACCCATCGAAAAATGCATTGAACATTTACAAGAAGATAAACAGTTTGATGAAATTATATATGTTACGCCCGATGGTGAAACCTTCGATCAAAAAATGGCGAATCAACTTTCGCTTAAAAAG
>JAHDGP010000312.1 GCA_020627525.1 Bacteroidota bacterium | reverse complement strand
CCTTAACTAAACAACATTGATGCTTCAATTGGTGAATATTCTTGCATTCATTCATTCTCGCATTTTATAAAAATTTAATGTATGTTGGAGATTGTATTTCAAGACGAACACTATTTAGCTATAAATAAACCAAATGGGTTGTTGGTTCATAAGACAAAAATTGCAGAAGAACAGAAAGAATTTGCCCTCCAAAAAGTAAGAGATCAAATCGGAAAATTTGTACACACTGTTCACCGAATTGATCGACCAACATCAGGTGTTTTGTTATTTGCTCTTAGCAAGGAAGCCCAAACGGCAGCTAGAAAATTATTTGACGAAAGAACGATTAAAAAAACATATTGGGCACTGGTTAGGGGATACACAGCGGATTCGGGTGTCATTGATCATCCATTAAAAAAAATAGAATCAAAGTCGCAAGGCACACAAGAGGCACTCACCAGGTATAAGACCTTGAGAAAAGTGGAAATGCCTTATTCGATTAGTCGTTATCCCAATTCAAGGTATTCTTTGGTTGCAGTTGAGCCTGAAACTGGACGGACGCATCAAATCCGTCGTCATATGGGACACATTCGTCATTACATCATAGGAGACAAACGTCATGGCGAATGCAAACACAATCGTTATTTTAGCGATACTTTAGGCTTAAAATACTTGTTTTTACATGCAAAAGAGTTAAAATTTATCCATCCATTTACAAAAAAAAATATAATTATAAAATCAAGGTTACCAGCTCATTGGAGCTTAATTTTCAAGCAGTTTAAATGGTTAAATATTTTGGAGAATTGAATTTTATATTTGATTGAATGGAAGAGATTGATTAATTTTGAAGTGCCCATTGCTTAAAGTAGATGAAAGTTTTCCAAACATTTGACAAACAAGAAATTAATCAATACGTATTTACAAACATGTTGATGAGAATTGTAGCGATATTGCTCATTTTTATCGCCTGTCAAGATGTATTTGCGATGGGTAAAAATGAGCGACTGATACGTGATTACATTGAAAATTATAAGGAAACTGCGATAAATGAAAAAGCACGCTTAGGCATTCCTGTTAGTATAAAATTGGCGCAAGCAATTATCGAATCTCGATTTGGTACAAGTGACCTTGCTGTAAAAGCGAACAATCATTTTGGAATTAAGTGTAAATCATATTGGAAAGGAGAAAAAGTACTTGCTGATGATGATGAATTGGGAGAGTGTTTTAGAAAATATCCTTCAGCAGATCATTCTTTTAAAGATCACTCACAATTTTTAAGACACCACAGGCTACATTTTTACGATCACCTTTTTGAGATAGATTCAAGAGATTATGTTTCTTGGGCCAAAGGTTTGCAAGATGCAGGATATTCAACAACCTCCTATTACGCTAGAAGCATTATCCATCTGGTTGAACGGTTTGAATTGTACAAGTACGATGGTTCAAGTTTGGGATGGACAAGCCCCAAAGCCACTATTGCAGGGCTATCTGCCAAGGCTAGAAAAGTATTTTCTCTAACATTGGATAAAAATCCATACAGAAAAGATGGTACTTTTATTCACAACAAACCGATGAGTAAACCCAAGACTAAAAAACCACGACCTCGTCCAGTAGAGCCTATTATTGGAAGGATGATTCATACGGTTAAGGAAGGAGAATCTATGGAATCTATCGCTAAATTTCACAGCATCAAAATACAGAAGTTATATGATCTAAATTTGATGTATTTTGGCTCTCAACCTGAAATTGGGCAAATGTTGTATTTAGATACGCAAGCTGCCAAACCTCCCAAGCTAAAAAGGGTAAATTATACCAAGAAATAAGCTTACAGAATACCCCATCTTTTTTGTTGAAATCCGCTAAATGAGTTATATTTATACGTTGAAGAACTGGAAAAATGGAAAATAACTACAATATGTCTATTAAAAATTCTGTAATCACTTTATTTTGTTGTTTTTGTTGTGTTTTTGTTCAAGGACAAAGCGAGGAACAAGATATTTTAGCCGCTGACTATATCGCTGAATATCAGGATCTTGCTCTTGAAGAAATGAAAAGAACAGCGATTCCTGCAAGTATTACTTTAGCACAAGGTATGTTGGAATCTGACTTTGGAAGAAGTCGTTTGGCCGTTAAGGCAAGAAACCATTTTGGTTTAAAGTGCCGTAAAGACTGGAAAGGAGAGACAATCAAACATACGGATGATGCGCCAAATGAGTGTTTTAGAAAATTTAAAACAGTAGAAGATTCTTACAAAAACCATTCTAGGTTTTTACAGAGAAATAGATACGCTTTCCTATTCACAATTGATAATACCGATTATGTTAGTTGGGCTCATGGATTGAAAAAAGCAGGTTATGCTACTGATCCATACTATGCTTTTAAATTGATTAATCTTATAGAGCGTTACGAGTTATACATGTTCGATACAGGAGAACATGAAGTTGTGGAAGAGGTCATTACTTATGTTCCTGCTCCGAAACCACAAATTAGATTGGCAGCTTTTTCATCGGTGGCTGGAAAGCAAATTGACATTATTCCATCAAATAAAATTGAATCAATAGTTTCTACAGATTATAAAATTGGTAGGTTAAATTATCAAAAGCCTATTTCAGTTAATGGTGTAAAGGCAGTTAAGTTTCCTATTGCTGTTTTGCCAGTACAAATTTCTGAAACCTATAACCTTACATTAGAAGAATTATTGGAGTTGAATGATATGGATGGCAATGATTACATTCCTGAGTACACCAATATTTATTTAGCTAAAAGAAATAAAAAGACAAAAAGTGCCAACATCCATTTGGTAAGAAATGATGAGAAAATCAGAGACATAGCTTTGATTTATGGTGTTGAAATGAAAAATGTTTACAAATTGAATAAGATGGAACCTGGTACAGAGCCTGTAGTTGGGGAAATTGTATATTTAAGAAAAACAGCTCCAAGTACTCCTTTGGTATATACACCAAATCAGAAAGTTAAGGAGTTTGAAGAAGTATTACCTGAGCTTGAGGAAGAGCGCACAATGATTGCAGAGAATCTTTCAAAACCTGAAGTTAAAGAATCCAAATCATTTGCAGCTTCTGATAAAGTTGAAAGAAAAATCATTTCAGAAAAAGAATTTTTAAAGTCTATAGGTATTGAAGATGTAAAAGAGGAATTTGTTGTAAAATCTGCTCCAGTAACAGCAAGCCCAGTTGTTGCACCATCGGATGATGTTAAAGTATCAACTCCAGTTTTAGAGTCTACTTCGAGAACAATTAAAGAAGCTTCACCAGTTGTGATTGTAAAATCTACACCAAATCCACCTAAAAGAGTTGTTCTTTATGAGAGTAAAGCACCTGAAAATATTGCAAATTCCAATAAAAAGGACTATTTTATGGGGGAGAACGATGCGAATTCAGTCTATCACACAGTTAGAAAGGGCGAAAATTTGTACCGAATTTCTTTGAAATATAAAGTAAGTGTAGATGAATTGATGCGTTTAAACCAGATGGATTCTAATTTAATATACGCTGGAAGTGTCATCAAAATAAAATAAAAAAAGAAGTTCATAAATTTTTTTTTAATCATCTTTAAAGATGATTGATTGTTTGTATTTAATTGAAAATTAAGTGTTTAAGTTTGAAATGCGAGCCTTTTGGCTCGCATTTTTTTTATGTTCTTACCCGTAATTTATAATTTGGCACAGCTGTTGTTTTAACTCTTAATACCAAGCTTATTAATTGTTCATTAAACAAAAATTTAACAATGCGCCACTTTAAAAATTTAATCAACCTATGTGTTATTATAGTTGTTTTTTCAACAACGCTTTCGCAAAGCACATTTGGTCACAACAGCAACAACGTTCAGAAAAACGTTTATGAGTCTATAGAAGATTACATTCAAGACTATAAGGATATGGCTATTAGTGAAATGCACAGAGCACGTATCCCAGCAAGTATTACACTTGCTCAAGCAATTATTGAATCAAATTTTGGAAATAGCTATTTAGCTAGAGTTGGTAAAAACCACTTTGGTATTAAATGCCATAAGAGTTGGACAGGAAAGGCTGTCTTTAGAGATGATGACGAAAAGAATGAATGCTTTAGAAGTTATCCAAATGATTATGAATCATACCAAGATCATTCCCACTTTTTACAAAGAAGCAGATACGAAGAATTGTTCAGACTTTCAATGAATGATTATCGTGGATGGGCTAAAGGATTGAAGAAAAACGGATATGCGACTGATCCTACTTATGATAAACAGTTGATCTATGTTATTGAAAAATATAACCTGACACAGTTTGATATTCAAGATGAGATAATCGCAAGCGCACAATCTAATAATACTAATTCTGATAAAAAAGGTGGTTTTGTTTCTAAAATTATTAAAAGAGATAAACCTTCGAGTGAAAAAATAAATAGATCAAGTAATGAGAATACCTCAAAATATGAGTATGCTAAAAAAGAGTCTACGAGATCTGTAAAATCGAAATCAAGTGATTATGCTCATTCTAAAATGAGTAAGAAGTTGAGAAGAAGCGATATATTTTACTATAATCACATTAAAAGTGTAGTAACAAATGCAGATGCAACTCCTACACAAATAGCAAGTGCATATGGTATCAGAATTGACAAACTTTGTAAGTTCAACGATTTTGATTCAAATGAAAGAATTCCTGCAAATACCAAAGTGTACCTTCAGTCAAAAAGAAACAAAGGTCCAAAAAATATTTATACTCATAAAGTTAAAATAGGAGAGACAATAGAAGATATTGCTCATCACTATGGTATTAAAAACAAAAAAATATACAAGAGAAATTATTTGAATGAAGGTGATCAGCCTGCACCAGGTGCTGTAATATTTTTGAGAGGAAAGGCAGTAACGACACCAGAGTTGATGGAGGATTACGAAAGAGAACAAAGAATTGCTACTAAGTATAATAGATCAAATAAAGGTACAAATGGTACTGTAAATAAAAATGCAAAAGTAGAATTGATTCAACCAGTAAAAGAATCTAAACCAGTAAGTAAAGCAAAAGATACTTACATTCCAGATGAGTTTAAATCTAAATCAGCAACTGTTTCCAATTCGAGACAAAAGACTGTAAATAGTAATTCAAATGGAAGTAGCAAATACGTTTATAAAAATTCGCAGCCTACTAAGCAAAGCAATCAAAACACTGAACAATCAGGGACTCACTTTGATTTATTTGCAGAAAAGAAAGTAACAGAATCTACAATAGAAAAGCCTGTTAGACAAATGAAAACTACAACAAGCAATTCTTATTTTGATTCTTACACAGATAATAATATCACTACTAAACCTATTATGACGACTGAATCGGTTAAGGTGGAGACTCCCACATCACGGTCTACACCTGCCGAGACAGTTGTTAACAAAAGGACTAGTAGCAGCAATTATAGCTCAAAAGAAATTGTGATTAAGAAAGGCGATACTTTGTATTCTATTAGCAAAAAGTACGGAGTAACTGTTGAAGACATTCAAAATGCAAACAGCCTTGCTTCAAACACAATAAAAATTGGACAAAAATTAACAATTCCTGTCAGATAATTTTTCCTTTAATCATGGTGTGCAAAAAAATTAAAAGTACTAGGAATTAGCATATTGGATTTATCCTTTATGTGAGCCGACTATCCCCCTAACCAGATAGTCGGCCTTTTTATGAAAA
>JAHDGP010000311.1 GCA_020627525.1 Bacteroidota bacterium | reverse complement strand
AAACATGATCCATCATTAATTTCGGCAGCTGGATCATAATTAGGAGCACAAGGATCAATACATCCTGGAACACCGCAAGGTTCATAGAAACAAGAACCGTCATTACAATTTGCTGTTGGGTCATAATTACATGCATTGGTAAATGTGCACCCCAATATTGTTGTTTCAACAGTAATACAAGAACAAGTTGCAACATCCCAAAATTCTAAGTCTCCTAATGAACAATCCGAGTTACAAGATTGATCATAAGTTTCACAAGAACCATCTTCACTATCCGCATTTGCATCATAATTTGGAGCACAAGGATCGGTACAACCTGGGTTGCATGGGAAATAAAAACAAGATCCATCATTACAAGTAGCTGCTGCATCGTAATTACATGCATTTACATCATCACATCCCAATATTGAAACCTCTGATACAACACAAGAACAAGATGCTTCATCCCAGAAAGAAACATCTCCCAATGTACAATCTGAGTTACAACTTGAATCATAGGATTCGCAAGAACCGTCATCTCCGTCTGCTGTAGAATCATAGTTTGGTGAACAAGGATCGGTACAACCTGGGTTACAAGGAAAGTAAAAACAAGAACCGTCTTCACAATTGGCTGTTGCATCATAATTACATGCCTCTGGATCAGTGCAACCAACTACAGAAACAGAAGTTGTCAAACAAGAACATGTTGCTGGGTCCCAAACTGCCAAGTTTCCTTGCAAACAATCAGTATTACATGTAGTATTGTATGCTTGGCAAGAACCGTCATCTTCATCTGAAGTGGCATCATAATTTGCGGCACAGGGATCCGTACAACCTGGATTACATGGGAAATAAAAACATGTTCCATCATCACAGCTCGCAGTCGCATCATAGTTACATGCCTCTGGATCTGTACAACCATTGGGCAATATACAAGACCCATCGTCGCAAGTCGCAGCTGCATCATAGTTACAAGCTACTATATCCGTACAACCTTCCAAAACATTACAAGGTTCGGGACAAGCTAGATTACCAAGCAAACAAGTACCATCATCACAACTCGCAGTTGGGTCATAATTGCAAGCATTGGGATTGGTGCAGCCATCCGGTAACTGACAAGTGCCATCATCGCAACTAGCATTTGGATTGTAATTACAAGCCAGTGGTTCTGTACAACCAACCGTAGTAGCTACTGTAAAAGTAATGTCATCACAAACGGTACATCCATAACCTGTTTGAGCAGAGGCATCATAACAATAAGTTGCAGTAAACGCATCACCTGGACCAGCTGTTGCATCAGGAGCAGGACCAATCCAAGTCCAAACACCTCCTGTTTGTGTTGGTGGTTCAAATGTTGTAATATCAAGATTAATCAAATCTTCTGTACAAATAAATTGATCTCCTGCAATTTCTATTGGAGGTGGTGGATTTACTGCAATATTGTTTAATGAAACAGGACCATTTCCTGGACGACATACGGTTATGGCATACTCTGTTTGACCTGGTGCTGATTCAAAACAAAAATTTGCTGCATCTGCAGGTGCTCCTAAACTTAGCCAAGTACCTGGTGCATTTTGATCTTCTTCCCAAAAACAAACATTACCCAATGCCTCTCCACATCCCTGACGGGGTGAGAAACAGAATTGCGTAGGACAATCACTTGCATCTATACCCTCCGGAATAGGTATGTTGGTGAAAATAAATGTTCCACATCCATTTTGAGTATCCTCAGTTCCTGTGTTTCCTATACAAAAACTATTATCTGCATTTGGAATTAATGTTCTAACATCAATTTCTAAAAATACTGGCAATCCACCATTTATTGCCATTCCTGGTGCAGCATAAGGTGGCGCATCCGAATTGTTACTGGAACAAGAGGTAAATTGTCCATAACCAATGTTTGTTGACAGTATAATGAGAAAAAGAACTAAAATACATTTTAAATTTCTGGAGAATATCATGATTACTGAATTGAATAATTAATAAATGCAACACATTTAGATTATTAGAATAAAAATTCTAGTCTAGCAGTTAGATGTGAGCGTTAAATTGGGAGGACTACAATTGACTAAAATCATGCTACAACTAAATGCTACAAAATCAACTCAGCAATAATAGACCAAGGTGTATATAAAATTTCAATTAAAAAGTAAAAATGTATAGCAAGTAAGCCTTAACAATTAGACATAGAAATCATGTAAATCAGATTTTTTGATTTATAATAGTTTGACCATTTCGTATTTTTTTGCGTACAAATACCATTAAAAGTCTATACAGAAAACTTTTACAGAATCAATAGTGTAGACTTAAATCAAAAAAAATAAATGCTGATTGCCAGATTACTTATGTTTAATTACTTAAGAAATCAATTCTCTTATACATTTTAATTTGTTTCAATAAATTAATTAATATCAAGTCAAAATAAACTGATAAGGTTATATGTGGAAAGTGAGAAAAACACAAACCCATTAACAGAAGGGAGAAGCTTTCTGTATTCAGTTACATTTTAATAAGGATAATAGAAATATACTTATAGTAGTGAAGTGTAATCTTTATATTGAAATATCAATATAATGTTAAACAAATGTAAATAATATTTCTTTTATATCAAAAAAAAATATTATTATTTTAAATATCTGCACGAATTAATTTTAACTATTTCACCAAGTTAGTCCGCTAATCATTTACAATAAAGCAACTTTATTATTATCTCAGACAAGAGACCGCTCTGCTTTCCAAATATTAAAACCTGTATAAATTTTGCATCATTAAAATGATGTACAAAACTTAAACAGGTTTTTTAATTATTGATTATTAGTATTTTATTGTAAAATCTACTCAAAAAACTTCTTCGCAATACTAATTTTAGTATTGGTATATGGCGGATATTTTAGCTCATTGTCATAGAAAAATTTCGTCTTCATTATCGACTTTTGGTGGGAAAGCGCATCGAAACTATTTTTACCGTGATAACGCCCCATTCCGCTGTAGCCTACTCCACCAAATGGTAAGTTAGGATTGGTCAAATGGACAATTGAATTGTTTACACAACCACCTCCAAAACGAATATTATTGATAACTTTTTCTTCAACGCCACTATCTACTGTGAATAAATACAGTGCTAACGGATATGGGTTTTGTTTTACAATATCTAACACTTCGTCAATTTCTGAGAAAGTGATGATTGGTAGAATTGGACCAAAAATTTCTGTTTGCATAATGCTGTCTTCCATTGAGACATTGTCAATCAGTGTTGGAGCAATATAATGATCTTCTCGATCATGTTCCCCACCAAAAACGATGTTGCCTTCCTCCAAATATTTTACCAAAACATCGAACCTGCGTTTATCGACAATCCGTCCATAACTTTCACTTTCTTGTGGATTTTCACCATAGAACGTTTTTATTTGTTTAATGATGCTCGCAACCAATTTGTCTTTTACTTTTTCGTGAACCAACAAATAGTCAGGGGCTACACACGTTTGTCCCGTATTAAAAAGTTTGCCATAAATCAAACGCTTTGCCGTAACATCTACGCTTACATTTTTATCGACAATGGCAGGGCTTTTTCCACCCAACTCCAAAGTTACTGGAGTCAATTTTTTAGCTGCTTGTTCTGCAATTATTTTTCCAACACGCACACTTCCTGTAAAGAAAACATGGTCAAATCTGAAATTATCCATCATTGGTGGAATAACAACATGGCCTTCACCTTGAACAACGTGCATATATTTTGAATCAAAAGTGTCTTTGATTATTTTTTCAATCATTGCACTCGTATTGGGTGTAAATTCAGACGGTTTAATAATAGCTGTATTCCCTGTTGATATTGCTGCAACAATTGGAGCAAAGACCAGCTGGAATGGATAATTCCACGGTGAAACAATCAGAATATTGCCGAGTGGTTCTTTGATAATTTTACTAGAAGAAGGCAAATGCACAATGGAAGTACTTACTTTTTCAGGTTTCATCCAACCTTTAAGATGGCTTAAAGTATGCTTAATTTCTTGATAGACAAATCCCACTTCGCTTGTATAGGCTTCAAACAATGGCTTGCCCAAATCTTTGCGCAAAGCATCATAAATGTCTTCCTCATACTTCTTGATGGTCGCCTTTAAAGCCTTCAATTGTTTCACACGAAAACTGTAAGAACGCGTTTCTCCCGACTCAAAATACGCCTTTTGGCTTTCAAATACTGGATTCAGTATATCCAGAATCTCATTTTGTTGATTTGTAAGAACAGTCATACTTTAAATTTTTGTTCAAAAGGTAATATACGAAAAAATGGGTTTGCTCTAATTCTTTTTACAAGACAAAGAATCAAGTATTATTTTTTAAGTTGTTTTGATTGCTTTTTCATTTTTTGCGACAGCACATCAGCCATATCAATAGAAGGTAATAAATAACCACCAAAAACTCCATATGATGTTACATTTTTAAGATAACCCCTGATATTGCTTATCATCATATTCACAGATGAAATAGTTAATAAATTACCTTTGACTCCATCTGAAATTTTAGAATGTTCCTGAATTTGGAATTGCGCAAAAGCATCAATTTTTAACTCATAACCAATTTCTTTCTTTTTATTAATATGCATTTGCATTTCGATAAGAAAATCTCGATCATTAAAATATTGATCAAAATTCAGATCAATAGAATGTTTGTACATTTCTATTTCCCAAAACCCTTCAGTGTTTTCCAAGTCTTCAGAGATAATGGTTTTATGAGCAAACTCTTGAACTTGAAACTTAATTATTCGAAGTGGTGATAATTTTACTTTCATAACTTATGCATACATAATAGCTTCTTCAAAATTTTCATCTGTAATAGCTGTCATTACAAATACTTTATTTTGTTTCTTCTTGCTTTTTATACTACTTAAAAAATGAACGGTCTCTCCATTATTACACCATTTAATGGTAAACTCTCCCTCTAATGCGTCTTGAAGCTTTGCTATCATTATCAGGTTAAGCATTCTTGTTCCCCTAAATAACTGAGTGATATAACTGGCAGATGTACCAACTGCTTTGGCTAAATCCTTCTTCTTCCAACCTATTTCATCCATTTTCTTTTCAACTTCACTCATTATTTTCATGTGAAGTACAAATGCTTCATTTTCAAAATGCTCTTCTTTAGAGTATTGAAACAATCCATTTATCTGATCCAAAAAATCATTTTTTTTATTCTTAGACTTGGTACTCATAATTGTTTACAGTGCTTATTATGCTTTTTAGTTTTGCGTTCAGTCCTTCCACTTTTTTACCTATATAAATATGTCCGATTACAATGTGTTTAATGCCACCCTGCTCTACTTTTTTACAATAGAGTCTGTCATTTAGCTTTCCGCCTTTTCCACCGCCCATTATCCTAATTGCCCAAACATCAATGCCATCTTCAAAATTCTCTGTCCTAAAAATCTCTTTATTGGCAATATCCCGCACGATGTAATTAACTCTTTTATCAAACTCCCTCATTCTTGCCTTATCAGATGCAAGATAACCCATCAAATCATAGGTCAACCGAGGATCAATATAGATATTTATCTTTCCTTTAGTTTTTGAATGCTTTCCTATTTCTGAACGCAAAAATACGGGCTTTAGTTTCACCAAATTAAGCAATAAGTTAATAAATTACAAATGGTTCGTTGATTTTTATACTAGCAAATCAAATTATATACAATATATATAATTTTAATTATATATTTTTT
>JAHDGP010000310.1 GCA_020627525.1 Bacteroidota bacterium | reverse complement strand
ATTGGTGCATAATGGTATTACCAATATCTGCAAATTTTCTATCTTCAAATATTAGGAAATTGTGTTTTTGCGCCAAGGTTTTAAGGTCGATTAACAACTGTTCATCAAAATCAGAAAGGATGTCCATATGTGTTTTTAGTAAGCAAATATGAGGTCCAACTTGCTCAGCTAAATCCAATAATTCTTTTTTACTATTGACATCTGCAGAACAACAAAGATTGCTGTGTTTTTTCAGCATGACCTCAATTAGCTTTTTGGTCTTTTTATGCGGTGTAGCCGCCATTTTTTGTACCAATGTTTTGCGGACATAGGGTTTGGGTGTGCTGTACTGATTTTCTTCTATAAATTTTAGTGTGAGTTCCAGTTGTTCTTTAGAGATCTTACCTTCTTGAAAATAGTGATGGGCAATTTCTTCAAATTTGAATAGCGAAATTACTTTATAACCAGCTTTTTCTAATCGTTCGCTTCCTCCTTGGTTTCTGTCTGTTAATGAAACCAGCATGTCAATTTCAATACCTTCGGCTTCTATAGCGGAAGCGGTTTCAAAAAAACTGACACCAGAGGTGATAATATCGTCTATAAGAATGCAACTTTGTCCTTTTTTATAATGTCCCTCAATGATTTTTTTGGTACCATATTTTTTTTGTTCTTTCCTTTTGACGATTTGAGGAACATTGTATTTCTGGCTAATGAAAGAACTTAATGATAAGGCTGCATAAGGGACTCCACAGACAAAATCAAAAGATTCACCCTTGATGGCTTCCCAAACCTGATCGGCTATGGTTTCTAATAATTTGGGGTGACTGACCAGTGGACGGTAATCGACGTAGAAGGGCGATTGTATGCCACTTTTTAAGGTAAAGTTTCCAAATTGAATAAGATCGAGGGCGAGTAATTGATTGAGTAAATCTTTTTTGTCTTGAGTCATTTGTGTAAATTTCCTGCAAAGGTAATATTGTGTCTTTAGATAGAGAAATATTTTTGAACTGTGTTGTTGTAAGAAGGCTTTCAACTGATATTACTATAGAGCCATATGCCGTAAAACGATGTAGCTGTTTCCCAATGTGCTATACTTTTTATCAATTAATTGCTCTTAAAATTTAGTTATAAATAATTTTGAACAAGCACTTAAAAGTGTGTTTTTAATAGTTCAGGAATTTAATATCAATATTTTTAAACAGTTTGAAAATAAAGCGCTTGTTCATTGTCATCAATTATTATTATGACTTGTTTTTACCGATGGTAAACGAACAGTTTTAGTGACTTTAGGATTATCATAGGTTAATAACTGGACTATATTACAAAATTTTAGAACAAATATATTTATGTACCTTTTATATATCGCTAGATGAAAGATTTGAGACGTGGGAGTGTTAAAAATAATGTGTTTTACAATATGCACGAAGGAAGTTACCTATTGAATCTTCGTAATATTACTAAACAGTCTTTTTCAAAGAACAAAAAACTTGAAAATTATTTTTTCACAAACATACGAGCCTGAAGCTCGATATTACTGTGTTTTCTGACACATCTTTCTGTACACTCTCCTTTTGCTTATTTTATTCCTCCTCTCCATAATTGTATTCTTCCCCAATATCATATTTTTCATCATATTCTTCCATCACTTCTTGTTTGAGCACACCATTTTTATCATAATCACCATCTTCTAAAATTATTTCTTTGGCCTCTTGTTTGGTCATGCGTACCAAATAATATTTTTCCTCTGTTTCAAAAGGTAAGGCACTAACATATTTGTTGTGGATATTTTTGAAAATGATAAGTTTGTCGGCAAATCCATAGGGATAAAATAGTTTTATCTGCTCCTGAATTTCTAATTCCAATTTATCATAATCTTTTATTACTCTTGGTTTCATACTATTCTTCTTCAAAATATTTAGCAATGTTTTGTTTGGATTCCTTCAAATAAGGAGAGAGTTTTTTCTTCTTTTTAGAAGGCTGGAATTTTTTTTGGTTGTTATCCGTGGAATCTTTTTCTTTGTTTTTAAATTTAATGTGTTTTTTCATTTTTTACCAATTTAATAAATATGCAAAAATTAAAGGTGCTACAATAGTGGCATCTGACTCGATGACAAATTTGGGGGTGTCGATATCGAGTTTACCCCAAGTGATTTTTTCGTTGGGTACTGCGCCAGAATAGGAACCATAGCTGGTAGTCGAATCACTGATTTGACAAAAGTAGGACCACATAGGCGTATCTGTTTTTTCTAAATCTTGATAGAGCATTGGTACAACACAAATGGGAAAATCGCCAGCAATTCCGCCTCCAATTTGAAAAAATCCGACACCTTTGTCAACAGCATTTTCTAAATACCATTCAGCTAAATATTGCATGTATTCAATACCCGACTTGATTGTTTGTGCCTTCAATTCTTTGGTCATACAATAAGAGGCAAAAAAGTTACCACAGGTAGAATCTTCCCAGCCTGGAACGATTATCGGAATGTTCTTTTGGGCTGCTGCCAATAACCAACTGTTTTTAGGGTCAATTTGATATTTGTCTTCTAATTCACCACTTAGTAAAATGGAATAAAAATATTCGTGCGGAAAGAAACGCTTATTGCCTTTTTCGGCTTGTTGCCAAACATCAAATAAATGGGTTTCTATTTGGCGCATAGCTTCTTCTTCTGGAATACAAGTATCGGTTACTCGATTAAAATGTTGTTCCAATAATTCCTTTTCTTGTTCTGGTGATAAGTCTCGGTAATTTGGAATCCTTTTGTAGTGTTTATGAGCAACCAAATTGAATACATCTTCTTCCAAATTGGCACCAGTACAACAGATGATTTGCACTTTGTCCTGACGGATCATTTCTGCCAAACTTTTACCCAGTTCGGCAGTACTCATCGCTCCTGCAAGGGTAATCATCATCTTATGACCCTCTTTTAGTTGTAACTCATAAGCTTGTGCTGCATCTACCAAAGCGGCAGCGTTAAAATGTTTATAATGTTCTACTATAAAAGTAGAAATTGGTCCTTTATTGGTCATGATTTATCTGAAAATTAGGTTTGAATTGGAGAATTATTGTTTAGGCAAACTTATAAGACAACATTTTATAATAAAGCTTTGCAGCCAAAAACTGAGGAGCGTGTAAATAGGGAATGGGTGCCAATTCCACTATGTCAAAACCTACTACATTTTTATATTTAAATACTTTTTTCAAAAATTGAGTGGTGGTATTCCAGTCCAATCCTCCTGGTTCAGGTGTGCCTGTTGCTGGCATGATAGATGGATCAAATGCATCCAAATCAAATGTAATGTATACATCTTTGGTCATCTGGCGAATGGCTCTATCCATCCAATTGATTTCCTTGGAAATGTCATGGGCGAAAAAACAATGTTCATCGTCAATGTGCTGCATTTCAGCAACATCCATACTACGGATACCAACTTGCACCAGATTGCAATGTTTACTAGCATCGTAAAGGGCACAAGCATGGTTAAAGGGAGTTCCTCCGTATTCAGGCCTTAAATCAGCATGGGCATCAATTTGTAAAACAGTCAGCTTTTTATACTTTTCATAAAATGCTTTGATGATGCCTATACTGATAGAATGTTCTCCACCAAAGAAGGTCAAAAACTTATCTTCTTGCAGCAATTGTTTGGTGTTTTTATAAGTACACTCAAACATATTTTTAGGAGAACTAAAATCGTTCAGTTCTTCCAATAAATGAATGCCTTTTTTATAAACTTCATTTCCAGTTTCTATATCAAACAACTCCATATTATTGGCAGCCTCTAAAAAAGCCGCAAAGCCCTTATCGGCTCCTTTACCCCAAGTACTGGTACCATCATATGGGATGGATTGTAGTAAAATGGCAGCCGAATCCCGTTGTGCATAAGATTCGGGTATTCCTGCAAATGTTTTTGTTAGTAAATTATTCATAACCTAAGATTGACAACATTTCTTCTACTTTTTGTTCATTTCTATATACTGAGTCCACAAAATTGCCCGTTTCATCACGATCAATAATGATCATTTTGGGTGCTGGAATCAGGCAGTGTTTGATTCCTCCATATCCGCTGATAGAATCTTGATAAGCGCCTGTATGAAAAAAACCGATGTATAAAGGTTCTGTATCGCCATCATTAAAAGTAGGCAGTAGCACTTGCTGGTTCATTTCTTCAGAATTATAGTAATCGGAATGATCGCAACTGATTCCCCCTATATTGACCCGTTCATAGGGGTTTTTCCATTTATTGATGGGCAGTAAAATGAACTTTTCGAGTATGGACCATGCATCGGGAATGGTGTTCATCAAACTGTTATTGACCATGTACCATTTTTCAGCATCGTTTTGCTGTTTTTGCTCTAGTACTTCAAAAATGATGGCACCACTTTCTCCAACGGTATATTTTCCAAATTCGGTAAAAATATCGGGTTCGGTTATTTCTTCCTCTACACAAATGGATTTGATGTTGCTCACAATTTCATTGATAATGCCTTCATAGTCATATTCAAAACCCAAATTATTGCGGATGGGGAAGCCACCTCCTAAATCTAAAGCCTTTAGGTCTTTACACTGCTTTTTTAATTGAACGTAGAGATTCATCGCCTTTTGAAATTCTCCCCAATAATACATGGTGTCTTTGATACCAGAATCGATAAAAAAGTGCAGCATTTTCAACTGAAACTGTTCTTGATGAGCAATTTCAGTTTGATAAAACTCCAATACTTCAGAATGTCGAATTCCCAATCTAGAAGTATAATAAGCCGTTTGTGGTTCTTCGTCTATGGCCATTCGAATCCCCAATTTGATTATTCCATCGTAGCCTTTTGCATGTTTTTTTACTCGTTCAATTTCATTTTTGGAATCCAATACCAAAATGGAGTTCTTAAAACCCATTTTATTCAAAAGAATAATTTTGCTTAAATAGTCATCGGTTTTATAGCCATTGTGAACAATGATGGTTTCTTTGTTCATAGCTCCTTCTTCAAATAGTTTGAAAATCAAATCAAGGTCAAAAGATGATGAGGTTTCCAATTGAACACCTTCTTTGAGTGTGGTCTTTAGCACATGGGCAAAGTGACAACATTTGGTACAATAACAGTAGTAGTATTTTCCTTTATAATGATTCTTACGAATAGCTCTGTTAAACAGATTGCGTGCCTTACGAATTTGCGTGCCAATTCTAGGCAAATACAAGAGTTTAAAAGGCGTTCCATATTTTTCGATTAGGTATTTTATAGAAACACCATTGAAGGTCAAGTAGCCTTCTTCAATATCAAATCCCTCTTGTGGGAAATAGTAACTTTGGTCTATTAAATCAAAGTAAGAATGTTTCATCTTTTTCGGTATAATTTTCCGACAAATCTATGGTCTTTTGTTAGAAATATTCCTTAGTTAAAAGGCGTATTTTTTCTGCGAGAATTACGTATATTTCATTGCCAAATCAGCTTAATTGTTTATAAGAACCATCATAATTGGGCATCTTTTTTAATAAGCCACAGACACAATCATGAAGACTTTAGTGATCTAGAATGCGTTGTTTGTATTTGTTAGAAAAAACACCGTCCCTATTTGGAGGAAATAGGAGACGGTGATCAATGAAAAACAACAACACGTTTGTGATTAAGTATAAAAATATTTATTTAGATAGTCCCAAAGACAAATTGAATTGGGCACTAAAACCAATGAAAGGTTGTAACAAAACTTCGCTGCTGAGTACATC
>JAHDGP010000309.1 GCA_020627525.1 Bacteroidota bacterium | reverse complement strand
AACAGACATCCTTTTGGAAGAGTTATTACTGTTTCTTACTACAGCTTTGTTAGGTACTCTGAAGTTGCCTTAAAAAATACGGATTTATCGGAAAATGGGGATTGGTTTAGTTTTGCCAATATCCCTGAATTGAGTTTTGATCATTCTCAAATTGTAAAGACTGCTATTTTAAGATTAAAATCTGATATTCGATACAAAACAACTGCATTTGAATTACTTGAGGAGAAATTTACCTTACCGCAATTACAAAATTTATACGAAGTAATCTTAGGCATTGCTCTTGATAAACGGAATTTTAGGAGAAAGCTAAGTATGATGAAATTTATTGAGGATACAAAAGAAGTTCAGAAATCTTTGATGTACAGACCAGCTAAGTTATATAGGTTTAATCGTGAACTTTTTGTTGATTGGAAGATGAATGGAAATGTTTTTTCATTATAAACTTGCCATTCTATAGATTGCCTTTTTTGGGACAACTGCCGCAGTGTTTCTTACCTTTTTTGTACTTTTTGCAGCACTTTTTCTTTTTGCCTTTACCCAAACAGATACATTGCATTGGAGAAAATTCAATTTTATCTAAAGCGTCTTTTTCTATCATCATAGTAGCACAAAGTTAAGTCGAGAAAAATGTGCTTACAATACCCATTTTAGTGATTTATCTACTTAATTGTAGGTAGAATACTATATAAATGAACTTAGCCGCTTCATATCTTGTTAACAAATCATAATTATGAAATAAGAACGGGTTAAAGAGTGTTAAAGGAAAGGAACCTTTTTCACATTTCGTATAATTTTATATATATGAAGAAGCTTAGCATAAAAGTATTAATTTCAGTAATGGTATTGGCAGCAATTGGACTGATTGGAATTCAGTTGTATTGGATGGATACCTTTGAGCAAAACCGTTCCCTGATATTTGATTCAACAGTTCAATCAGCTTTGAACAATGTGCAAAGAAAACTTGAGACAAGAGAGGCTGAACGTTTTACAGAACAAAAAATAAATGTAAAAACGGATCAGTTTAAAAATCTAAAAACTTCTAATGCTCCTGATCAAAAAAATAAGAATAAAACAAAAATTGAAAAGTTAAGAAAGAAATATCTTGAAGGCAAGGCTGTGTTAGGCGTTGATATTAGGGATATTGATGGAGCTATGGCTGAAAAATTTAACTTGGAAAGTGTAAGGGGCGTTTATGTTGAAAAAGTTTTCAGATTGTCTCCAGCTTTTCATGCAGGTCTTCAAAAAGGAGACATAATAACTGAAATTAATGGTAAGCAGATTGTTAGTGTTTTTGAGTTTATGACCATTTTAGACAAATTGAAGAAAGATACTCAAATTGATCTGACATTTGAACGATTGAATAACGATGATCAAAACTGGCTTTCAAAATGTAAAGCAATTGATGACCTCCACTATGATATTTTTGATGATAGTATCAGAATTAGATATAGTTTGCATATACAAGATTGCGAAAACCCAAGTGATTACAAGGGCTATCAATTGATTATTGATAGTACAAACAAGTACAGTCAGATAAGTATAACAGATACCAGCACAAAACAGGAGCTACTAAGTTATACTTACAATAGAGTACATCAAGTGGATGAAAAAAATCCTTCTAAAAATATACAAATTATTAATAGAAACTTTATGGTTCAAGAAAAGGATCATTTGACTTTTAGCACAGTAGAGCCATTGGAGAAATTCAAGAAATATATGTCAGATGATTCTATTCCAAATGAGATAAAAATAGAACAAGCTTTAGCTTTTGAGGTTATTAATGAACAGTTGGACAATGAGAGTTTGGTCCAATACGCAATGGATTTGATGAATAAAAAGGCTGCGGCTAGTTACAAAAGTATTGAAGAACGGCTTTCAAAGTTTGATCTTTCTAAAATGATTCATGAAGAATTGGCAATTCAAGGTGTTGATCAGCATGCGGAGTGGGGTATTATTGAATATTCAACAGAGGTTTTGTTTAGCAAGGATTATAAACTTTATGAAAATCTTAAAACCTACAGTACGCCACTGTTTCCGAATGATTTGAAACGGAAACCAATGTATCTTACTGTTCGTTTTCCTGAAAACAATCCTACTATTGCTTCATTGCTTTGTGCTTGGATGTTTCCATTGTTAGCATTTTTGTTTTTGAGCATTATTGCTTTTTGTTTTGGATACACGGTCAATACAATTATTAAGCAAAAGAAACTTTCAGAGCTTACGACTGATTTTATAAATAATATGACACATGAGCTGAAAACTCCAGTTTCAACAATAAAATTAGCCTCTGAGATGTTACTTGATGAAAGTGTGCCTGTTGAAAGTAATGCGAGATTTATAAAAATTATTCAGGATGAAAATCAGCGTTTGGGAAGCCAGATAGAAAGAGTATTGCAGATTGCGAAAATTGACAAAGACAAGTCTAAGTTGAAGTTGGAACATCTTAATGTTCATGAAATATTAGAAGATGTTATGGAGCATTCATTGCTTCAAATTGAACAAAAAAATGGTCAACTGGCTTACGAATTTAACTCTAGTCAACCAGTAATTGAAGCAGACAGAGTGCACCTGACAAATATATTTAATAATTTATTAGATAATGCAATTAAATATACTCCTCAGTTACCGAAATTAAAAGTTTCAACAGAAGATACAGAGGAGGGAATTGTCATTTCATTTAAAGATAACGGTATTGGAATGAATAAAGAGGCGCAGAAAAAAATATTTGATAAATTTTATAGAGTACCTACTGGTAACTTGCACAATGTCAAGGGTTTCGGTTTAGGGCTTGCATATGTAAAACTAATTACGGAAGCACATGGTGGAAATATTTCTGTAATTAGCAAACCCAATCAAGGAAGTTTATTTCAATTATTTCTACCAAAAAACAACACTGAATACAATATTATTTAAAAAAATTCTTTTTTGATAATAGGGATCAACAATTAGTAACAATAACACGAGTTTATTATGAGCAAAAAAAACAAATTATTATTAGCGGAGGACGACCCCAACCTCGGACTATTATTAAAGGAGTACTTATTTATTAAAGGGTATGAAGTAACGTTGTGTGAGAACGGAGAAGTTGCTTGGGATGCGTTTAACAGAGGTGAGTATGATTTCTGTGTATTGGATGTAATGATGCCAAAACTTGATGGATTTTCTTTGGCTAGAAATATTAGACAAATTAATGATGAGGTGCCAATTTTGTTTTTGACAGCAAAGTCGATGAAGCAAGATAAAATTGAAGGTTTTAAAATTGGTGGTGATGATTACTTGACTAAACCTTTCAGCATGGAAGAATTACAGTTGAGAATTGATGCAATATTGAGAAGAATTCAAGCTGGAACAAAAAACAAACACGAACAAAACGAATTCGAATTTGGAATTTTCCATTTCGATCATAAGTTACAAGTATTAAAACATAATGAATCAGAAATCAAATTGACATCAAAAGAATCTGATTTGTTGAAAATGTTGGCTGAAAACATCAACGATGTGATGGAAAGGGAAGAGGCTTTGAAGAAAATTTGGCGTGAAAGTAATTATTTCACTGCGAGAAGTATGGATGTTTACATAACCAAACTTCGTAAATACTTAAAGGTAGATCCTACTGTGGAGATCAAAAATATTCATGGTAAAGGTTACCGCTTGATTACTCAAGCAAAATCAGCATAAAAAAATTATTTTTAATAATTTATCTCCCCTTGAAAGGCAATCCGCGAAGCGGATTGCCTTTTTTTGTATTTTAGGAAAAATATATCACTCATCAATCCAGTAATGAAGAAACTTTTATATTATCTAAAACATTTTTTCGCATTTTATACAGTGGTTTGTACCCTCTTGTATCTATTTCAAGAATCTTTATTTTTTCACCCAAGAAAGATTGATGCTGAATTTGTTTATAGATTTACCCATCCGTTCAAGGAATTGAACTTTGATACGGAGGATGGAGAAAAGTTAAATGCAATTCATTTTAAAGTTGATAATCCTAAAGGAGCTGTTTTGTTTTTACACGGAAATGGTGGCACTGTAGATAGTTGGGGTAAACGAAATGCTGTTCTTACCGATAATGGATATGATGTTTTGTATTTAGACTATAGAGGCTATGGTAAAAGTACAGGAGCAATATTAAGTGAACAAATGTTAGTAGATGATGCACAAATTGCCTATGACTACTTAAAACAGCATTACAATGAAGAAAACATTATAATCTCTGGCACCTCAATGGGAACGGGAATGGCGAGTATTTTGGCTGGGCAGAACAACCCAAGCAAATTGTTGCTAAACTCTCCATTTTCGAGTTTAAAGGCATTGGCAATGGAAAAGGTGTTTTTTGTTCCACCGTTTTTAATCAAATATGAATTTGAGTCGATTTTAAATTTAGAAAAGGTAAAATGCCCTATTTATATTTTTCATGGAAGCGAAGATGACTTGATTCCCTTGAAACATGCGGAAGATATTGTCGATAAATTCCCTGAAACTGAGCTGACCATTTTGGAAGGGCGTGGGCACAATGCTACTTTTGATAAACCCCCTCCATTATTTATTTCTAGAATGTCTGAAATACTGAAGTAAGTATCATTGGAATTGCAATTTATTGTTTGGTTATTAAGCCAAACTTCTGCGTCTGCTTCTCCATTTAAACAACCTGTAAATGGTATACATAAGTAAGAATAAGACGATGATTCCGCAAAGTGCAGGCACAAAAACGGCAAATATGGACAAACCTACTGCGCCCATTGTTTCCACACTAGAAACGAGCGGATTGGCGACTCCTCCTGTTGTTGCGGTGGATGCGAGTCGGGTAGTGGCTGTTCCTCCTTTTATCAGACCAGCAGTACCACCTCCTGCAATGATTGCGAGCGACCATTGCATTAATGGGTCCATTTCTACAATTGCGCTACTCATCATTACTGTTCCGCCGATAAAAGCCGCCGGTGTTGTGATTCCATCCAGCAAGTTGTCTACCCAGGGAATGAAATAACCTCCAATTTCAAGAATGGTTGCTGTAGCAAAAGCTATTAAAGCGGGTGTGGAGGTCATCCAATCCATTCCAGCACTCATTTCCATCAATCCGAATTTGCCAGCGAGGCTCATAAATAGAAAGGGAACAAAGATTCTAAATCCTACAGCGGCACTCAAACCGATGCCTAAAAGTAGACCTGGAATAAACTCTATCATAAGGTGTGTGTTTTCGTTCAGTGTTGTAAACGAATATTCGCTTGTTTTGGTTCCAAAGCAATGCTATAATGATTTAATGCGATTAATGATTTGAATGTTTTTGATGTGATCAATGATATTAAAAGCGATTAGCGTATTAAAATACTGCTTGGGTCGCACTCAACAATTTCCTATGTTGGTCTTTGGCAGATTATAATTCAATTAAATAGTAAGTTTCAACCTGATCTCCCCATTCATTTCTAAAGTATTTTTTCTTTTCTGCCACTTTATAGTTTTTTTGAACATATTCCCATCCATCTATATTCTGATGCTTTAATTGCTCTATCCAATTTTTTTCTTTTACTCTTACCTTGTTTAATGAGGCGCTTTTTAAGCTTGCCTTGTGCAAATCTAAGTTTGATAAAACCGTAGAATCCAAAATGGTAGTCTTAAAATCAACATGACTTAAGTTGGTTCTGACAAGATAAGCAAAACCTAAGTAAGTATGAATAAGAGTAGAATGACTTAAATTAG
>JAHDGP010000308.1 GCA_020627525.1 Bacteroidota bacterium | reverse complement strand
GAGGTTTTTAAAACCTCGTAGGTCTAAAAACCTCCTAGGTCTAAAAAATAGAAACCCCCAAATCGCGAAGCGATTTGGGGGTTAAATTGGTTTAAATAGAGATTACCTTTATAAACTGCCTACTCTTTGAGCAGCAGAATAATTAATCTTCAAAGCACCTACCTTTCTAAGCTCCTTCTTGATATCTGTAACAATACCCATCTTCGTATCCTGATCAACTTTTAAAGAAGTCGTCATTTTATTCTGAAGCTTTTCTGGTTTAGCAGCTCTTTCATTTTGTATAAATGTTCTAATTTCTTTCACATCATCGGCAATAACATCGTTAAGTTGAATCCTTGGAGCAGAGCCATACTTTTCACGGTGGTTACCTACTGGCGGACCAACATAAATATAACTAACCAAAGATTTTTTCTCAAGCTTTTGAAGCTCTGTTGCTTTAGGATATTTTACACCAACCATTTGCTCTGATTCCCTCATTACGGTTGCCACCATAAAGAAGAATAAAAGCATGAAAACGATGTCTGGCAATGAAGCCGTAGAAATTTTTGGGGTCTTTTTTCCGCCTTTACCTCTAAACATAATTGATCATTTTTCTTTTAATAAAATATTCTACAAAGCAATTAGCTTCCTTCTTTGTTAGAAAAGTCCGTAGGATCAGCCTCTGATAATCTCAAAGGATAATACTTTCTAATGGTTCTTTGCTGCGCTGTATCAGCTTGTGCAAAGGGAATTCCATAGTCTCTACGACATTTCTGATCTCTCAATGTATTGTATCCAGCTCTGATCTCATTATACACCTCAATGTATCTATTGTAGCTTGTTCCTTTATCGTTTTGCAACGAAACAACCGCTTCATCTGGTGAGTCAGAAAAATCAGGATCTACTTTATTGTTATCAACGTGTTTGATGCATATATCTTTCAATTCAGCAATATCCATCAATTCGCCTTCAACCAATAATTGATCTTTGGCATTTACCAAAATCTCCAATACATTACGTTGGTTCAATTTAACATCCAATTGTTCTTGATCTGGTACGTATGGTGGCAATGTCACAATGATACCTTTATCAATATCCATTGTGGTCGTCACCAAGAAAAAGATCAATAGTAAAAATGCTATATCCGCCATCGAACTGGCGTTTATTTCGGGTATTTCTCGTTCTTTACTTCGTCCCATTTTTATATTCTTTTTAGATTAATAGATAAAATTTAAAATTTCAATTATTGAAAAATAAATTTATCTAACCAGATTAACGAGTTCCAAAACAACCCAAGAAACAAAAGCAATAGCAATCAAAATCAACGATACAATAATAGCAGTATAAGTATACTTCATAACTGCTGGAGTAACTCCAAGTTCAGCGTATTTTGATCCTTTAAATGTATCAGTTATTTCAGCTGGTGCTATAGAATAAACACCAAAAATAACCGCTGCCAAAATAGCAATACCTACCAATGATTTTACTGCTTGTTTTGGATTAAATATACTTTGAAGTAATCCAAACAATACTGCTATTGCAGCAGCAATTGCTATCAGAATCAATGCGCCTGTTATACCGTAATTTACAACAAATTCTTCCATAATATAAATTTTAATTTTTTAAAATGTTTGAAATAAAATGTTGTATATATTATGATCTTGCTTTTTTGTAGCGAGCTAACAAATCAATTAAGCTGATTGATGCATCTTCCATTCCATTTACAATAGAATCGATTTTTGCAGTAATATAATTATAAAAGATTTGAAGAATGATCGCTACAATCAAACCGAATACCGTTGTTAAAAGTGCCACCTTAATACCACCTGCAACCAAAGAAGGTTGGATATCACCAGCTGCTTCAATCGCATCGAAGGCGCCAATCATACCGATTACCGTACCCATGAAACCAAGCATTGGTGCTAGAGCAATAAATAGACTTAACCAAGGAAGTCCTTTTTCTAATCTACCCATTTGAACAGAGCCTTGAGCAACGATTGATTTTTCTGCAACATCAATACCGTCTTCCATTTTCTCTAATCCTTGATAGAAAATATTTGCAACAGGTCCTCTTGTTGCTTTACAAACTTGTTGAGCACCGTCTAAATCTCCTTCATCCAATTTGGAAGAGACCTTTCTCAATAATTTGTTTGTGTTTGTAGTAGCTAAATTCAACGAAATAATTCTTTCAATTGCAATAGCCAGACCTAGAATGAGGCAAATTAGAACCAGTGTCATAAATTGCCATCCACCATCGATAAAGTATTTTTTTAATAACTCAATCCCTTGAACAGAATCGGCCTCTGCCCCTTGTGCAAAGAGTGAGGAACACATATCTGATGACAGCATTGCGAACCCAAATACCAATAATAGAACTAAAATTTTTTTCATTAGAAAAGGTTTAGTTTACGTTTAATAATTAATTTATTTTAGCGGAGAGTAAGGGATTCGAACCCTTGAAACCCTTGTGGGGTTTACACGCTTTCCAAGCGTGCGCCTTCGACCACTCGGCCAACTCTCCTAAAATTTAAGCCAATATGCACAAAAAAAACGAAAATTTGTTAATTAAACTGAAATTATTTGCCCATAAAAGAACCTAATAGCCAGCACTTTGATGTCACAATAGTGTCAAAGTCTAATTTTATATAATTTTCGTGATTTTTCCGATAGCTTAATATTCATTAATCAATTATCTAGCCAAAAAGTTTTAACGCATTTTCGCTAGTTGTTTTTGCAACCATTTCTAGCGTCAAATTTTGCGCTTCAGCGACTTTAGCTGCTATCTCTGGAATGTATGTACTTTCGTTCCGTTTCCCTCTATATGGCGTTGGTGCCAAATAGGGAGAATCCGTCTCCAACAGTACTTTATCCATAGGTAATTGAGCAACGATTTTATCTAATCCTGAGTTTTTAAAAGTGATCACTCCGCCAATTCCTACATAAAAATTTTCCAATTCAAAAACTTTATTTGCTTCTTCAACAGAACCCGTAAAACAGTGAAAAATACCTGATAAATTCTCATCATTCAAAGATTGTACTATTTCTAAAGTATCATCGAATGATTCTCTAGTATGCAAAATGATAGGCAATTTTGTTTCTTTTGCCCATTGAATCTGCACTTTTAGCGCTTCTTTTTGTTGATCTTTAAAGGTTAAATCCCAATGGTAATCAAGCCCAATTTCACCAATTCCAAAGAAAGTCCGCTCGCTGTCTAACTCTTTCTTTAAAATTTTCAATTCTTCTTCAAAATTTTCTTTAACCGAACAAGGGTGTAAACCAATCATTGGAAAACAGTTATCGGGATAACGATCAGCTAGATAATTCATTCTTTCTACAGAATTTGTATCGACATTTGGAAGGTAAAAACGCTTTACCCCTCTACTAATGGCTTTTTCTATCACCTCGTCTACGTCTTCCTTAAATTGATCGGAAAATAAGTGTGTATGTGTGTCAATGAACATTTATTCTTACTATTATATGTTTAATTCAAATTTTTATAAAAAGATACAGATTAATGAAAAATGAAAGATGAATAATTGCAAATTATTCACCTTTCATAAATTATGGAGTTTTTCCTTTTTGTCATTCATCAATCAATTCTTCGATTTTTTCTTTTAACCAGCCCAAATCAGCAACATTGGGATCTGTTTTGATTTCCGCTTGGAGCTGAGCCAGTTTTTTTTCTTTTCCAAACCTGAAATTTATTAGTTTGTGTGTATGTTTTATCAAATTTAAATAATTAACTCTATACTGCTCTGCTATTACCTTTTTTCGTGTTAATAAAATTTTAAAACTGTCTAAAAGTCTTCGCAATGTCTCAAATTCTTTCAGTTCATAGAAAGACTTTATCAAGGTAGCCTTACTATCCAGCATATAAAAAATATCTTGGTATTCTATGGATTGCAGTAGGCGTATAACCTTTCCAAACTCTTTTTTTGAGAAATACAATTTGCTTAAATTAAAAGCATAAGCATTTTCTTTAAAGTCTTTCGGTAAAATATTTTTATAATGATTTATGAATTTCTCAACCCAGGCAAACTCTTTTACCCTTATCCCAACGGTTACAATATTTTTGTAATCCCAGGGTGATAACGTTTTGTTTACAAATATGACTTTCTTTTCCAAAACGGCTTTATAGAGATCAAATAACTCGATTAGGTAATCAGCGTTTCCTTTATTGATTTTTTTAATGCAATAATTTTGAGCAAAGCCATACATCATACGAGCCTCCTCTAATGGAAATTTATTAGAATGAATGTTTAACAATTCACACAATTCTCTATAATGTTCCACTTTATCTGGTTCTGTTAGAGAGAGAAATATTTTATGATAAATCCCAATAACAGGAATGTCTTGATAAGAGTGTTTTTCCAGGTGTTTTAGTATCTCATTGCTAAACAACATTTCATAATCAATAGCAAAAACCCCTTTTGAATTTATCAATTCGCAATAATACTTCAGTTTTTCACTGATGTAGAAATAGTCTAGGTTGTCAGCAATCTTTCCCAGGTTTATTTGTTCATTCCTTTGAAACTGCGCATTAGCAATTTGCGCATATTCCAATTCTAACAAATATTCATTTTGATAAAATGCACCATTTCTGTATGGATGTTTTTTCTGGATTTGCTTTGCTTGCTTAAAACTTGATTTTTGTAATTTATCTAAACCTCTTTTATGAACAGTTTTTATCAGGTTCAATTGAGCGACTATTTCATTTTCTGCAAATTCTTTGTAAGATAAATATCCTTCAAGTAGTTTCAATAAATCAGAGTTAAGCCTTCTAAATTTTATGTCATTATAGGCAGTATTTTGAAAAACAAAGGACCAAATAGCCTCTTTGCCTTTCATTATTGGTACATCTTTTTTAATATATGGTAGGTAAAATTCCAACAATCTACCAACCAATTCATTCTCATTAAAAAATGGTGAGGCAACATATTTTTGAAATTGATTGATTTCAACTTTGTTAAGAGCTTGCAAAATATGCGTCAACTTATTTTCAAAACTAGTGTTTTTTTTGTTCATTAATTACCTGGTCTTGTACAATTGTTTTTTTAAATTTTAGATAAAAATATGATTATCAAACACTTGTATTTTGTTTGAGTTTTTTGTTACTGAAATTTATCTGTACAATATTACAAAATTGTATTTGTTTAGCCAACCATAATGATTGACATTTGTGACATATCTAACCATAAGTGTAAAAGAGCTCCAATGATAATAAACCAAATAAACAGATTTAATGTGCTCAAGCAACTATTGATTGCTACTGTTTTTACTATTGTTTCTTTCTTTTTTTTGAAGAATGATATTGCTGCTTCAAACAGCTATCAAGGAAGTATTTGTGACATTGAAGTAGTGCATGAAATAACTTGTAATGATGATTGTACTTATAGTATTGCAATAGATTTAATTGGTTCGAGTACTTATGATATTGCTTTTAATGGGGAAGTTGTTCTTTCTGGAATAACAACAGGTACTTATCAAATTGGTCCTTTTCTTGAAAACTATTATGAATTGATGGTAATAGATTCAGTGGAGCCTGAATGTTATCAGAACCTTGATGGGGCTTTTGAGTGTATTAGTGCAAACTGTGGTGGATCGGGCAATGTAGATGCGACGGAAGATTTTTATTCGGTTGCTCCGGGAGAAGTGATTCATTTAGATGTTTTGTATAATGATATTGTGGAAGGTGCCAGAATTGTTTCTGTTGAAAGTTTGGTTGAATTTGGAGAATTAGTGTTTG